>CAMOCR010000007.1 GCA_946611025.1 uncultured Alphaproteobacteria bacterium
TTGATTTTGCTTTACCGCGGTGCGCGATGCAACCGAACGCGTTGTGTTTTTTTGCGCCGCGGCACGTGTTGTTTTTGCGACCGGCGCCGCCGACACAGGCGCCGAAACAATTGGTTCACCAAACGCAGCACGCGCCGAAACCCCGGCAGATGCCACATTTACAACCGGCAAACGAACATCCCCCCAGGCATTCGATATAACGAAAATCGCCAATAATGACGCTGAAAATCTATGCATATTCCTTTCCTTCCAATTCTATCTTAGAACAAATGACGAATCGGGGGCAAGTGGAAAATGCATTATAGAAACATTTATTTAGTCACGGTGTCGCTTATCAATTCAACCGCGTGGTTTTCAACCAGTGATTTCTTGGCCATTTTTGCCAACCGCGTTGGATTATCAAATAATTCGTCCAGCGTTGCCGTCAACCATTTTTGTGTGAACTTGCTCTGTTCAATTGCAAAACCGCCCCCCAGACGCGCATATGATGCCGCATTGGCGGCTTGGTCGGGGTTTATTCCCAACGGCACGATGATTGCTGGTCGCCCAATTGTTTCCAGTTCGATAACGGTGCTGGCACCACCACGCGAAATAACCAAATCTGCATCAACAATTGCGCCCGCCATGTCATGCACAAACGACAAAACATTTGCATGAATTTTATTTTGTGCATAAAACATCTGTAATTTTTCGACATTTTCTGGTCGTGTTTGATGTGTGACGAAAATCTTTTTATTTTTCATTGCGGCAATGGCCCCCGGCACAACATCATCCAAAATCTGTGCCCCCAGCGAACCGCCCGTCACCAACAAATGTGATTTACCCGGCAATTTTGCACCGGCATTTTCAATAAAATCATGCCGCACCGGCAGACCAGTATAAACCACCCGTGCCGCCGACTTTTTTGGAACACCATCAACAGTTGGGAAACTGGTCATCAGTGTTTTAACCCAGCGCATTGTAAATTTATTCGCGCGACCAATTGCCGCGTTTTGTTCATGTAAAAATGTTGGCACACGCCACAGGTGCGCCGCAAACACCGCCGGCACAGATGCATATCCACCAAACGCAACCACACGCGCGGGGCGAAAAACCGCAAACCGCAATGTCAGCGCGATTGCCGACATGCCAATTTTGAATAACGCATATATTTGACTGGCGCGACTTTTTGCACCAACGCCAGACGCCCAAATGTGTACCATTTTTGCGCCTGCAGGCTTTGCTTCGCGCACCATTTTATTTACACGACCATCACATGAAATTGTTATTTTATGACCACGCGCCACCAATTCGCTTGCCACCGCCAATGCTGGATATACATGACCGCCGGTTCCACCTGTTGCAATAAATATTTTCATATGCGCCCCCGTTATTTCCATTTATCTTCGCGTATCAACGCCAAAATCATCCCGAACAAAATGCAATACGCGACCAGCGAACTGCCCCCGTGGGAAATGAATGGTAAAGTCATACCCTTGGCCGGCATTAAACGCAATGTTGATGCCAAATTTATACACACCTGGAAACCGAACATTGCCGCCGTACCTGCAATTGCAATTGATGTAAAATCATCACGCACACACCTGGATTGTTTCAGCAACCGCAACGCCACCATTGCCAACAATATAATCAGCCCACATGCCGCAATCGCGCCAAAATTTTCACTTATTACCGACAAGACAAAATCGCTTTCCGCCATGGGCAAGTGTTCAACAATATCCGCCTTGTCACCGGCGCCGAACAATCCACCATTGCGAATGGCGCGCAACGCGATACCAATTTGACTGGTGGGGTCCACGGCACCAAACATTGCCAATGTACGCGCACGAACGTGCGGCTGGAACAAAACGCCCAATGTCAGCAACCCAATCGCCCCACCACCAAAAATCGAAACCATGCGCATTGGCAACCCCGCCAAAAACAGCATTACCCCAAATGTCGCCAGATACAAAATCATTGTTCCAACGTCTGGATGCCACCACTGAATCCCCAGCACAATCGCAAACGGTGCCGCATACCAAGCCCACGACCATGTTTTCACCTGAAATAATGTGCGTTTTATATTAAACATATCATTGCCGTAAATTTCACGCATTTTTGAAATAAACCACGCAGTTATAATGATAAACCCGGGCTTCATCAAATCAGACGGCATTATTCGTGGCAACCCCGGCACAATAAACCAACGATGTGAATTGTTCATAAGGTGCGGATTTACAACCGTCCCCAGCAACAACAGAAAACACACAATCAAATCTGCCCATGCGATACGCATGATTGTTTTGCGACTGCTCATACTGGTCCCCAGCATTGCAATCACGCCCAATATGTAAAACGGAATCATACGAACAAAGAACGTGTACCACTGAATTCGTCCATCGGTACGAACAAAGTTTGCCGAACCACTGGATATGGCGATAACCATCGCCCCCACAATCATCAGTAATACCAGCACCAATAAATTTTTATCTATTTCAAAATACCAACTGGTAAACCTGCTCTCTTCGGTTCGTTTAAACATTCCGCCCCCCGACAATTACCGTTATGCGAATTTTAATATTATCAGTGCCAATCCCGAAAACAGAACAGACACCACAAAGAATCTGTCAACAATTTTCGTTTCGACCCAACCCAATTCTTCGAAATGATGATGCAGTGGTGCGCGCAAGAACACACGGCGACCGGTTCCGGTTATTTTGCGCGTAATTTTGAAACACATTGTCTGGACAAACGATGATAACAAAATCAAAACCATCATGCCGGCGGCAACACCCATTACAATTTCTGATTTCAACAACATCGCAACCGTACCCATGAAACCGCCCAATGCCAACGAACCCACATCGCCCATAAATATCGCAGCGGGTTTTGCGTTATACCACAAAAAGCCCAACACCGCGCCAAATGTCGCCCCCAACACGGCGTACAGACCACTGGCACCCGGCAAAAACACAACCGTATCCATGAACCCGATACGCGTTGCACCATATAACGCAACCACCAATACAATCAAAACCGGCAAATACAGTTTTGATAACATTCCGTCCAAACCATCGGTAATATTTGTTGCGTTTGCCGAACCACAAATCACAAAATATGCAAACACATAATACAGCAACCCCAACGGCACCACGACCCACGAACCAAACGACAATGATAAATCTGGAATATATGCCGGCATCGTTTTATTGATTAGATATGTCAAGATGATGACAAATATTGCCTCTATCCCCAGACGTGCGCGCGGGCTTAACCCATTTGATGCCTTGACTGATTGACTGGAAACTTTTTTATAATCATCGGCAAACCCCAGCGCACCAAACATTGCCAACGACAACAATGCAACCCATGCCGTCATGCTGTGCAGTGGCATAAACAAAATACTGGAAACGAATATCGCGATTAGAATCAAAATACCGCCCATGGTCGGTGTTCCCGCCTTGGCACGATGTGACTGGGGAACATTTTCGCTGATTGGTTGCCCCTTTTTCTGCCACGCGTGCATGGCGCGAATAAATGGTTTGCCCAACACCAGCATTATTAGAAACGCGCACCCAAAACCACATGCAAATTGTGTCCAACCACTGGCAAAAAACATATAACCTGTTTTAAGAAAAAAATCAGTCAGCATAATTGTCTCCCTTATTATGCTGACATTTTATCACAAAATTGGCGGAAAATAAATCTTATTTCGATTTACAATCAATAATTTGTTCATCGTCCAGCATCAGTGTCCACGCATCACCCTTTTGCCACAAAACAACGACCGTATCATTCAAAACACCGGCATATTTTGCGCCCGATGCCGCCGGCACCAACGCCAAATCAACATCATCCCCGTTCAGGTTTGCCCGCATCGCATCACCCGTTTCGGCAATTTCCATTTGAACATCGTAATCGCCACACTGAAAAATTGGCGCACCATCGTCACGATCGCATGCCGCAACCGCAAATAATGCAAACAGACAAATTAGTATCTTTTTCATGTTTTCCCCCATTAAAACACACCGCCAACAACCGGACCCGATTCGGCACTTTTGCTGTTTGGTGCCGGATTTGGTTTTTGACCGACTTTGAACGCTTCGGTAATAATTGTGCCGTCTGGGTCACTGGACGCCGCTGCACCCGAACGACGATTCACCCGTACGAACGTCAGGCCATCTGGCACCGGAAACGGCTGATTCGTTTCGTTTTCCAATGCCGTTTTCATAAATTCCGCAAAGACACGCGCTGCCATGTGACTGCCGGCACCATTGCCCAATGGTTTTGGCGTATCATAGCCCAGATACACACCCGCAATCATATTTTTTGAAAAGCCAATAAACCAAACATCTTTGACTTCATTAGTAGTGCCGGTTTTCCCCGCAATTGTGTGTCCTTCGACACGCGCCTGACGACCGGTGCCACGTTCAACCGCCCCCTGAAGAATCGATACAAGTTGATACAAACTTTGTGCATCGACCAATGGTTCGGCATCTGTATTTTGTTCGGGTGGCAACAAATCGTCTTGCCATGTGACAATTGTATTTTCCGCACCATCAATCGTACGACCATATCTGTCTTGGATATAGTCAACCAATTGCGGTTTAATAACATGTCCGCCGTTTATAAATGCCGCGTACCCCGACACCAATTTTTCCAGCGTTGTTTCACCCGCGCCCAACGCCATGGACACATTTACATTTTTCAGTTCCGCCGGATACACACCGAATCGCTGTGCCATTTCAATTGCGTTTTCCGGACCAATTTCTTGGGCCAAGCGAACCGTTGTCACATTACGCGATGTTTCCAGTGACAACCGCAATGGAATATCACCCAAGAATTTCTTGTCATAGTTTTCCGGTTTCCAAATCATATTATTTTCGCGTATTCCAACAATTGGCGCATCCAACAATAAATGTTCTGGTGAATATCCACGTTCCAGCGCCGCCAAATACACAAATGGCTTAATCGTACTGCCAATCTGGCGATATGCTTGTGTTGCACGGTTAAACGAACTTTCGCGGAAACTGCGCCCGCCGGTCATTGCCAGCACGCGCCCCGTGTGCGGATTCATTGCAATAATTGCGCCCTGTAATTTATCGGTGCGCCCCGCATTATATGCATCCAATTCACGATTTAACGCATCCGCCGCCGCGCGTTGTAATTTCGGGTCAATTGTCGTTTTGATGTACAACCCCTGGTTATACAAAACATCACGCCCCAGTTTGTTTAATAATTGGCGACGAACATCTTCGGCAAAGTATTGAAACGCCGCATCCATCTGTTCGGTAAAACCACTGTTGATATTTAATTCTTCGGCCGATGCCGCATCCATTTCATCACGGGTGATGTACCCTTCTTCCAGCATGCGCCGCAAAACATAATTCCGGCGTTCAACCGCACGCGCGCGGTCATTTGGTGCCTTGGGCAATGATGCCAGAAACGCGCATTCTGCCAACGATAATTCGGATACCGGTTTATTAAAGTACATCAATGCCGCCGACCCCACACCATATGCGCGTGCGCCCAAGAATATTTCGTTCAAGTACAGGGTCATTATATGTTTTTTCGAAAATGTGCGTTCCAGACGCAATGCCAGTATCGCCTCTTTAATTTTGCGCGACAAGCTGCGTTCCGATGTTAAAAAGAAATTTTTTGCAACCTGTTGCGTAATTGTTGATGCCCCCGAAAAGTTCGTATTGAACCCCAACATGCGTGCGCCGTTATTCACAACCGCACGAATTATCCCCTGGACATCAATGCCGGGGTGTGTCCAGAAATTCTGGTCTTCGGCGGCAATAAATGCATTTACCAATTGTGCCGGCATATCATCATAGTCAATAAACACGCGTCTTTCTTCGGCATATTCAATCAGCAACGACCCATCTGCCGCATACAGTCGCGTTGCCACCGGTGGTGCATATGTTGCCAATTTGCGATAGTCCGGCAAATCATTTCCATAAATGAAAATCAGCGCCGCCAATGCCGCAATTCCGGCGGTAAATGTCCAAAAGACAACATGTAATAAAACGCGTAAGAACTTTTTGAATTTCATGATGAAACAAAGTGTAAGATAAATATTTATTCTTTGCAAATAAAAACAAAAAAACCGCCGTGACGGCGGTTTTTATAATTCAATTTGACCGTTGGTTACGATTAAATCGGCACCCATTTCGATTTTACCGCCTGCCTCGCGCACCAATAATTCGCCCGCGGCAATTTCGGCAAAGTCCAATGGTTCGGATACAAACCCATCAAATTTACCCGATGCAACCCATGCCATATCCAATGCCGGACAACCCGTACGGCGAACATCACCAACCGTTTTGCGATTGTCAGTTGTATTATAGCAAACCGTCAAATCTGCATCGTCTTTGATATTTGAAACGCGCGTGCGTGCCGAATGAAATGCCGAATATACATATGCGCCGCGCTCGCGTTCGGCATAGTATAAACGTTCATCAATTGGTGAATAAATCAGCGCAATTTGCGTTTCGTCATTTGTGCGCAGTGCCAACGATATTGCAAAATGTGGATTTGCACGAACAAAATTAGCCGCGCCCGACAATGCCAACACAAATTCATCGCGCCCGTCACCCGCACGCGACACATTTGGCGTCAACAGCCCCGCATTTGGGCGAACCAACATTAAATCAGATAAAATGCTTTCTTCGATTCGGGCTTCGGCCTTTTGCACAAAGTCACGTGCCCCGCGCAGCGATTGTTGCAAATTTTCCACTTCGCCAAAGTCATGACGCAAACCGGCCGCCGTACGTTGCAACGCCATAAACATTTTGTTTAATTCCGTTGAACCTTTTATCAGCAATTCCATTTTGCGCCCCCGATTTCCAAGATTTAGAAATTAAAGCCGGCGAATTTGCTCTTGAATTCTGCGGCACGTTGACCACGATCACCGGTGTTCACACGTTGACCGGTCCACGCCGAATGATTCAAATTATCGGTCGACAAAACCAAATCTTTCTTAACCGATGAATACATTTTAACCGTTTTACCATCCGTCATTGTGACGTTGATTTCATGGTATTCTGGATGAATTCCTTTTTTCATAGCATAACCCTTTTGATTTTTAGCCCCGTGATTATACAAAGAATTTTTGACAAATCAAGCGTTTTTAGCGAATTAATAACGCCCGATACAGCCCAGATATGAATTGCCCGTTGATTCCAGCACATTTATAAACTGATTTTGGTTTTTACCTGAAAACAGCGCCAAAATCGTACCCGCATCGGTTGCCAGCATATCTGCGACCGTTGCGATTGACGAATTCATTTTCTTAAAAAAGCCGCTGGCTGGGTAAATTTCCGCGGCAAATAATTGGTGTGTACCATGCGATGCGGTGCCCTTTTCGGCACGAATAACCATCAATTGACATTCTGGGGAAATAATCAATTTATCGGTGACGACCGCACCACCGCCCAACAATTCACCCCACCACCCCGTCGATTCGCAAAAAACCGGATAATAAACCGTTGCGTTTTCATCGCGTTCAAAAATGGATGGCAAATCTAAATCGGTCGTAATAACATCAGGCATTTCGCCGGTTGCAGAATTTATAACTTTCCGCGCCAGCTGGTATGTTGCATCCCCAGTTGTTTTACGTGGCCAATAAAGAATCGGAAACTGCTTCATTGATGTGAATTATATCAGATTCGGGATGAATAAAAAAGGGGGGTATGTAAAATAAAGTGCTTGATTTTTTATTTTTTTATTTCTTCGTACCATTTTTTCAGGTTTTTCCACATCAAATCTAGATTAGATTTCGTCTTGTTATAGAAATCATCGCTTATTGTCACATTAAATAAACTTTTGATAAGTGCGGGAATTGACGTCATAAACATTGCCAAAAATGCGCCCATCATGATAATTGTAATCAAACTGTCGTTGCGCATCATCAACCCGTCCATCAAAATTTTCGAATCGTTTTTGGCAAACGCCGCCGACAATGTTGACACACCATCCCAATTGCCAAACACCGCGTTCAAGAACATTATTGCAAATGTCACAAAAATTCCAGTCATTGCAATTCCCAACGCGCCCTGGACCGCGTCATTTATAATTGATTTTATATTTTTACGCCCATCTGGCAAAATCGACCAACCTGGGAAAATCCACGCCATAAGCGACAGGGGCAACATCACCAAATCCAGCGATAATTTAATAAATATTTCCAAGAAATATATCGGCACTGGCAACAATGCCGCAAAAAACAGGACAATTACCAACAACCCCGCAAAAAATACCGGCACATTTGGGAAAATTGGTATTCCCCACATAATTTTGTGCATATACTGTTCGTTAAATGCCATATTCAACATTGTCCAGCCCGCCGTCATACCAATTCCGGTCATTTGATGCACATTTGCCAATTCGCATGCTAAATTATGCCGCATTCTTGGCGGAAACGCCCCACGTGATGCCGCGACACCAGATACCGAAACCGGATCTGCAATCGCCGTTGCGACAACACATGTATTAAACGCTTCGTCATCGGTCACCGCATGATTTAATGTCAAACCAACACTAAATATTGGTTCAATAGCAACATCGTTAATGATTCGTGGCAATGGCGCCAACATCAACACAGATGCAACCATCAGTTTTATCACCCGAACACCAAAATCACCCGACAACGACCATGGTTCTATGTTTTGTCCATTCATGTATGACGCCAACAATTGCCATGCAAGCCAAATTGCCAATAATGCCACCGTAAACGGCAACACCACCAATCCAATTGCATGATATACACCCGGCAAAATATTTGACAATGTGCCCATGATATCTGCAAACATTTGGCACGACCAACACGATGTAAAGAAACTGAACGCGTCACTCATATTCACCGGTACGGCGGTTCGATAAATCGAAAACCCCGCCAAAACACCCGCACCAGCAACCAGTCCCACCACAAACGGCGCAACCGCCCCCGCGGTAAATGGCAAGAACGAAACGAATGTTATAAAAAATTTTTTTAACCAAGTCATGTTTTAAGTATATCACATTTTGTCCCAAATGTGATATAATTGAAAAGATAAAAATATAATTACAGAGAGAGAATGACCCATATTCGCAAAATTTTACCGTATTTTGCATTGGCGGCAATGTGCATATTGCCATTGCCGGCGTTTGCCGATTGGGGCATTGTTGACCAATTTAACCTGGCACCGTTTGTGCCAATTGTTCTGGATGCAATGATGACAATCGCCACCGGTGGATACGAATTTTTTGTTGGCAACGGCGATGGTATTATTTATTTACTGGTCTGGGGATTCTTGGCATTTACGATTATCATGTATTTGGTAAAATTATATTTACCAAAAAAATGGATTGGTGTTTTTGGTTTTTCGGGCGGCGGCGAAATGATTGATGGCAAGGCATCCGCCATGAACATCGTCTATAACGTTTTGAAACCGTGTATGCGCGGAATTATTGCGGCGGGTATTTTATTACAAATTCGACCAGTTATGCTGACCGATGTTTTGGTAAACCCGTTTTTACAATTTGGCGCATTGTACACGCACGCAATAACCGAAACGATAAATACAACCGGCGTGGCGGCTAAATTTACTGAATGTCCCGAATCAATTGTTGAAAAAGACTGGATTTCAAAATCATCGTGTGAATTTTTAATACAACCTGTTGCCGATTTATCAGCGGCGAACAACCAAATCATAAAGCGTGGTTTTGAATCGTTATCAACGGGACTGCGACAAATGATGACATTGTTTTCACATGGTGGCACCGGATTTTTGAATGTGATTACGGGAATTATTTTAATATCAACATTCTTTTCCAGCAACTTGTTCATGGCACTACTGATTATCCAGGGCATATTTGAATTTGGCATGTCGCTGGTTTTATATCCGTTTCATGTTTTAACATATGTCGCGAAACCCAGCGATAAATGGCTGGATATTTGGCCGGCATTTTCTGGTGTGACAGACGCATTAAAAAAACTTGTTATCACAATGATTATGTGCGCATTTATGTTGTGCATAAACATTGCAATTATACGGGCATTATTCACATGGAATTCATCTGTATTTAATGTTGCAGCTGGTGGTTTTTCATCCAGCAATGTTCCAATGGCTGCGAACACATCTGGGGCGGTGTTTGGCGAACATTCGATATTGTGGTTGTCATCAATATTGACATTTTATTTAATGTTTAAATTGTTCGACATGACGCGCAGCCAGTTAAATTCATATGTTGGCAAGGGTGGCGATGACCTGTATAACAAGGTGACCAAAGATACAAAAACCCTGTGGGGCGACATCAAAGGTGCCGGGAAAGCAATTGGTAAAGCGGTTGGGTGGTTAAAAAAGTAAATGAATAACATACTTGGAAATCTTGTAGACAGCACAGTGCAATGTTATGGTTGCCCGATTTTTGATCGGCTGTTCCAAATTGTATCGACCGCTGCCGCAAATGTATATGACCGCATGGCATCTCTGGTCGCAATATTATTCTGTGTTCTGTTTGCGTTTTACATATTAAACGCAGTATGGCAAAACATTAAACAGGGCGCACCCGATCCGCTGTATCAAAAATCGGTGCGTCCAGTTATAATAAATTCCTTGGTTGCGTTATCGTTTTTGTTCATGGGTGTTGGCTTACCACGTTTAATTACCCAGGTCACATTTGAACCCACCGCAGATATTGTCACATTATATACACAAAGCATGCTAAACATCGATACCGACACGGTGAACGAACGCGTTACATATCAACCCGAAAAAATCACCGACGATGGATTTTTCCGTCCGCAACTGCGTGATAAAATCATTGTTTTGATGAAGACCACAATTACACAATTCCAATCGTATATGAAACTGGGCATCGCCGTAATGGATTCTGCATTTTCATGGAGCGCACTGTTGGGGGTTGGCGCATTGGTGCGGCATATCATTTTGTTTTTTATCGGTGTATATATTTTTTATGCCTTTTTCATATTATTTTTCCGGTTCTGTTGTTATTTTGCAGATATAATTGTTGCAATGACAATGTTTGCATTTTTCTTTCCGTTATCACTGATATTAATTCCGTTCCGTGGTGCAGATGGCGCACCATCGTGGATTTCAAACTTGGGCAAAAACATCGGCACAGACCAAATAAAAAAACTGATAAACGCAATTGTTGCATTGGGGGCAGCGGTCATAACATATACGGTTATAATGGTTATTATTGCAAAATTCTTTGCATCACCCGATACATCGACTGGCGATATTATGCATGCGATTACATCAAACGAAATTTTCGATGTTGATTTATCTACTGATAATCTGGAATCTCTTACTATTATGGGTACTGTGGTTTTAGTATATGTGATAAACTATATCCAGAACCAAATTCCAAATGTTTCTAAAAAGATACTGTCTGCGTTTAATGTAAGTGCTGAAAACACACTTAGCGAACAATTGGCAAACGATGCCGAAACATTGACCCGCGCAACATTTAACACAATCAAATCGATTGGCGAAACAGTTATATCTGGTGGCGAAAAAAAGGCAGACAAAAAAGACGACAAGAAATGAAGGCAAAACTAATTTTAATTCTTGTTCGGTTTTTAATGGGCGCAATCGCGTTGGGGTTGGGCATATGGTATTTATCGTCATCAATTGGTGGTGCGGCAATTACATATACCAGCATGGATAATTTCCTGAATGCGATTGGTGCCGGTGGCGACATTGCAAACACCAATGGGTGTTTTCTGTGTAAATATGTCAGCGAATTATTTGGTGTATTGGGAAATGCAACCGAATTATTCTGGAACGCAATTGTGAATACATTGTGGGTGTTAATGGCAATTGGGTTTGGTATATTTTTGTTTATCCATACCGGTACATATATATACGACGCTGCAAAAAAGACCGCGAAATTAGACACCGGTGAAAAGAAGTTAGAATTCAAGGCATGGTTTGACAAAGTTTGGAAAACGTGTTCACGCATTTTAATCTGTGGCGCATTTTTAGGTGTATTCAGCATGGGCGGCACAACCGCACTGCGATATGTGACACGTGTGACCGTCACGCCGGTAATGTTCGTTGGTGCGGAACTTGGGATGTTGGCGACCGGTGTATCAAATTCTGCCCAGTGTGGTGCAATGGAAACCGCCCAAGAAACCGATGATGTATTAAATCCGGTTTTGCAACCATTTATGTGTTCCATTGGCAGTTTGAATGCCGTTATGCTGGCGGGTGCCGCCGGTGGTTTTTCAATGATGAATTATGCATGGCTGGGAATGGGTGGCGGTGCAATAACATGGCTGGCAGGATTGGGGC
Source organism: uncultured Alphaproteobacteria bacterium (assembly GCA_946611025.1). Classification (GTDB taxonomy): domain Bacteria; phylum Pseudomonadota; class Alphaproteobacteria; order Rs-D84; family Rs-D84; genus Enterousia. The sequence goes on from CAMOCR010000007.1 coordinate 12,285, forward strand.
TGGTAATATTGTTTTTAATAATTGGCTTTGATTTGTTTTTCCAAGTGTTGTCGGTCGTATTCAAATTGATATTTGTAATTATATTTATGCCACTGTTTATCGCGGCGGCGGCATTTGAAAATGTATGGAAGGCGGCATCGGGTCTGTTTACAAAATCAATTGGGATGCTGGTCACCGCCGCGGTCAACATTATATCAATATCACTTAAAATTGTTGTAATATACGCAACTGTATCATACGCCGCCGATGCATATTTCCCCGGCCCCGTTGATGGATTCAGTGTTGTATTACCGCCAATGCTGGGCGAAAAAGCGCAAAACCCAGACGCACAAACATTATCTGTTATGAACACATTCAGCGAATGCGAACGGGTTGCACTGGCATCGGGCGAAATGGATGCAGATAAATTCAAGAACTGCTTTACTGCGCATCGTGCAACGGTTGAACGACGCTATCCGGGGGCGTTTGATTTTCTGGGTGACGGATGGGGATTTTTGATGATGATGATCGGTTTGTTTGCATTGTATTATTGGGTTATATCGCCTGAAATTGATAAAATATTTAAACCAGCGGGGTCGTCTGACTTTGACTTTGGCGGGAATCTTAAAACACTGGGTAAAAACATATGGAATTTACCGGTTCAAATAACAGAAAAGGTGACATCGGCACTGGGCAAGAAATAATGATAAAACACATACGAAAACTTTTATCAAAAATCGTTGTTGCAATAACCATTGCATGCGCGCCCGTTGTTGCATTTTCTGCGACAAACATCCCCGGTGGCACAATGGGCGACATTGGTGAATACGGTTCATGGGCAACAGAAGCCAACCGCGACATGTTTGTAAAATCATTGGTCGGCGAAGATGGCGATTTGGTTCAATTCCAAAGTGAATTTCAAAAACAACTTGTTCGCGACTATGTTCCAATCGAGGCACGCGTTGGTATCGCAATGATGAACGCATTGACGGGTGTTGCACATATATTGGACACATCACTGGTGCGCTTTATGATTATATTTATTATCGTAATGTATGCTTTCTGGATAATGTTAGAGGCATATAACATGATGACGACCGATGCAAATGTGCAAAAACTGATCAAAGAAATATTCAAAAAAACAATATGGTTGATTATATGGATTGTGGTGCTGGATTTTGGACCCGCAAAATTATTCATGTTCGTTGTTGGACCGATAATATCACTGGGAACCGTCATCGCCGATTTTATTTTAAATGCGATTGCACAAACCGCGGGCATTGCTATTCCCGACACATGTGGCGCGATACACCAATTTGCCGCGGCGAATGCGCCCGCGGACATGATTATTGATGCGAATGCTGCGGCGAATTTAATGTGCCTGCCATCGCGGTTGTCTGGATTTTTTGTGACCGCGATATCGGCGGGCTGGCAATGGATGATTCATGGTATTGGCCACAGCGCATTCACATTTATCATGGGTGCAATATTTGTTGTTGTGTTTGCATGGAACGCATGGAAATTTGCATTGATGGCATTATCAGTCATTATGAATTTATTCCTGGGGGTGATATTGTTGCCATTTACCGCATTGGCAGAAACGATTCCGCAAACATCGTACAAGGGCATTGTTGGAAACATATTTAATTCATTTATCGGTGTGTTTAACGGTGGACCAATAAAACTGGACGCACAAATAAATAAATTTATAAACGCGGCAATTTATTTTGTATCACTGTCAATTGTAATTGCTGTGTGTGCGGGTTTGTTGTCGGGGGTTGTGCATATGGACATGGCGGCAGATGTTCCAACACTGACCAACGATGGGTTTATACCAACACTGCTGACGGGGGCATTGGTTGCATGGTTGGCGAACAAAGCCGGGACAATTGCAAGCGACATTGGTGGCAAAATACCAGACGGTGATACCGGCAAGAAATTCACAGACGATGTCACTGGACTTATTAAGAAAACATATAATTCTGCAAAGTCATGGGCAAAAACAATCGCCGAAGAAAAGAAATAATTTTATAATATTTCAACAAACGATTTCATAACGTTCTTGATACCATTACGAAATGCAACGGTTAATACATCACCATTTTCGGCAATAACCGTGCCATGCCCCAATTCCACATGCGAAACCAATTTGCCAACCATTGTCGCTGGCCGCGCGCGTGGTGTGTTGGTGCGGGGTGTTGGTCGATATGACGCATACGATTGACGCGTGGGTTGTGCGCCCCCCTGGAAATCCAGATATCGATTATCCATTTCAGTAATAAACCGTGACGGCGAATTGTATTGCCGTGCGCCAAACACCATGCGCGTCATTGCATTTGAAACAACACAACGGCGGCGACTGCGGGTAATGGCAACATATGCCAATCTGCGTTCTTCTTCGATGCCACCTTCGTTTATAGATTTTTCATTGGGGAAAATTCCCTCTTCCCAGGCGGGCAAAAACACCGTGTCGAATTCCAACCCCTTGGCTGCATGAATTGTCATGATGCTTACCGCGTTTTTATCCCCACCGATTTTATCGTCTTCGTCATCATCGGTTGTCATTAATGCCGCTTGCTCTAAAAATTCGGGCAATGTGTCATACTTTGCAATAACCGACGTAATCAGTTCGCGTATATTTTCCAGACGTTCGGTGCTGTCGGCATCTTTGGAATCGCGCCACATTTGTAAATACCCCGAACTTTCCAATAATGTTTGGGCGGCTTGCTTGGGCGGTAATGACATCCAATCAAAATTAAACGCATCTAAAAACGCATCTGCATTTGTGCGTTGTAATGCACTAAGTTTTGCATTACGCAACCCCGACATTAAATTTGGTGCCACCGCACGCATTTTATCAAACGCCGCGGGGCCCAATTTGCGACTTGGTTTACCAATTATACGCAAAAATGATATGTCATCGAACGGATAGACCAACAATCGCAAATAAGCAATTGCATCGCGAATTTCCATACGGTCATAGAACTTGGTTGCGCCAACCAAGCGATATGGAATACCGCGGCGTGTAAATTCTTCTTCGAACAAACGCGACAGACTGCCGGCACGAATCAACACCGCGTTTTTATTAAAATTGCCATCACGCGAAATCGCATCAGCAATAACACGCGCTTCATCAATATCACTGGGCAGTGTTAAAACATATACTGGTTCGCCAATTTGTGCGTTACTTGGGGTATGTAATACCTTGTCATACCGTTCTATATTATGCGAAACAAGAGAATTTGCAGCATTTAATATATTTTGTGTACTACGATAATTTGTTTCCAGGCGCATTATCTTTGCACTTGGAAACGTTTTCTTGAAATCGATTATATTTTTTACCTCTGCACCACGCCAAGAATAAATTGATTGGTCTTCGTCACCAACACAGTATATATGTGGGTTTTCTTGCCCACTGGTCAATAATTTCAACAATTCCATCTGGGCACCATTGGTATCTTGAAATTCATCATCCAATATATATTTAAACTGTTTTTGGTATTTTTGTAAAACATCTGGGTGTTCTTTAAACAGCTTTAATGTAAACAATATGATATCGCCAAAATCAAGCCCACCTAAACGGCGTAATTCCGCATTATATTCAACAAACAGTTTGTTTTTTTCTTCAAAAGCAGACGAACCTTTGTCTTTTATGCGAGAGAATTGTTCAATATATGGTGCCAGACTCTTAGTTGTATCGCCCATATTTCCCAAAACGTTTTTTAATACTGCCTTTTGGTCGTCCTCACCATATATCAAAAAATCGCTACGCAAATTCAATTTTTCTGCATTTATACGCAATATTTTTAAGCACACAGAATGAAAAGTTCCAAGCCAGCGCATTAAAGCACCCTTGGGGTCTTGCGCAATAACTCTGTTTTTTATTTCATTAGCTGCCTTGTTTGTAAAAGTAACCGCCATTATATTCTGGGGACCAACCCCCGAATCCATCAATGCCTGTGCCGTCGCACCAATCAAAACCGTGGTTTTACCTGTTCCTGCGCCGGCTGTAACAAGTACGGGTCCATCATAAACCGCTTTTACGGCGGCTTTTTGTTCATCGTTAAGATTTTCTAGCATTGAATTCATCTTTTCTTTATAATACACTAAAATTTAACAATAAAACATCTCTTTTTTACGGGCGGATTATGAAACGGGTTATTTGCTTTGATATTGAAACAACAGGGCTGGAATACATGCGCGGCGACCGCTGCATTGAAATTGGCGCGGTTGAAATTGACGATGGGGTTATTACCGAACACACATTTCACGAATATATCAATCCCGACGGCAAGGTGATTCCCCCCGATTCGTACATGGTTCACAAAATTTCTAATGCATTTTTGGAAGACAAGCCGAAAATGGCGGCGATTGCGCCAAAGTTTCTGGAATTTGTGGGTGATGCACCAATTGTGGCACATAACGGCGCAGATTTTGACTTTCCGTTCATGAATCACGAATTGGCAATGTTGAACCTGCCACCGATTCCACGAACACAGCAATTGGATTCTATTGTTATTGCCCGCAATCGCGTTTTTGGTCCAAAAAGTTATTCGCTGGATGCATTGGCAAAATGGTTTGGCATTTCACTTACCGCGCGTGCCGACGCGCACGGCGCGTTGATTGACGCAGAAATTCTGGCCAAGGTTTTCTTGGAACTGGAAAACACTGAACCCGCGCCCGATGTACACGACATTATTGAAAAACAGCATGCGGCATTTTTAGCCCACCCAAAAATTGGCGCCGATTTTCCATATCGTAAATTTGCCGCACATGACGATGAACTGGAAAATCATAACGCATTTATGGCAAAAATTACGGGATAAAAAAAACGGACAATTTATCCGTTTTTTAATTATGTACCACTAGAAGCGCTTTCTTCATCTGTTGTTGTGGTTGATGTACATTCAAATCCATCACCCGTGAAACCAGATTTACACACACATGTACCATATGTATTCCGTGTTGCGTTTTGG
>CAMOCR010000008.1 GCA_946611025.1 uncultured Alphaproteobacteria bacterium
AACTGGCAGACGCGCTGGATTTAGGTTCCAGTGGGGCAACCCGTAAGAGTTCAAGTCTCTTTATGCCCACCAAACATTTATAAAAAACACTTGATTTTCGGTAATTTATAACCTAATATTCAGTGCAATATAAATCAAAGGGCAAAAAAATGGCATCTAAAAAAGGCAGCAAAGAAGTTATCAAGCTGGAAAACAAAGAAACCGGCTACTACTATACAACAACAAAAAATACCAAGTCGGAAAACACCGCGGGCAAAATGAAAATGCGTAAATACGATCCAAAGGTTCGTAAACACGTCGTCATGACCGAAGGTAAAATGTCGCACTAATGGTGGCTGGTGTTAGTGGTTAGTGATTAGGAAAAACGGGCGCAATCGCGCCCGTTTTTTTAAGTCCAAAACACTTGTAATTATTTTCCAAATTTTCCACTGCGGGGGAAACCAACCGGAATTGTGCGACCTTGGGTTGCGCGTTTGCCCATCCATGGCTGTGTGTCGTCCAGTTTTGTTGTGCCGCGCCCTGTTGTCCAACCAAAACCATCCGCCGCGTTAAAGAACATCGCATCAATCGTGTATGTGCGTTCGGCATTGTATTTTTGTAAAATCACGCCCTTGCCCCGCGACATTTCTGGAATTTCGTTTGCTGGGAATATCAGCAATTTATCGTTCGACCCCGAAAACGCAACCATGTCGCCCGCAACATTTACGCACAATATCGCCGGATTCTTGTCGTCAACGTTCATAATTTGTTTGCCGTTCTTGGTCTGGGCCAAACAATTTTCACCCGACACGATAAAGCCCGTTCCGTGACGCGCCACCAGCAAATATTTCGCCGCCGTGTCCAGCACAAATGCACGAACAATGTTTTCATCTGCACCAATGTCCACCATCATGCGCACACTTTCCCCAAAGCCACGCGCCGATGGCAAATCGTTTGCATTTAACGTGAACATTTTACCATTTGATGCAAAGATATTGATTTTGTCGGTCGACATCGCATGAAATGCCGATTGCAATTCATCGCCTTCTTTGAACTTCATATCCAGATTATTCAAATCCAGGTGTCCCTTGGCCGCGCGAATCCAACCCATTGTGGACAAGATAACCGTGATTGGTTCTTTTTCAATAAATTCGTCCGCGTTCACGACAATTTCTTCGGTTTGTTCCGCCCATGTCGTGCGGCGGCGACCCAATGCGGTCTTTTTATCATAACGCTTTTTAATGTCATTGAACCACGCTTTTAACTGGTTATTTTGCATTTCGGGCGATGCCAACAAATCTTGCAAATCTTTCTGTTCTTTCTTTAATTCGGCATCTTCGCGGCGAATTTCCATTTCTTCCAGTTTACGCAAAGACCGCAGACGCGTATTTAGAATCGCTTCTACTTGAACCTCACTCAACTTAAATTCTGCCATCAAGACCGCCTTGGCATCGTCTTCGGTGCGGATAATTTCAATCACGCGATCCAAATTCAAATACACAATCAGCAACCCGCCCAAAATTTCCAACCGGCGTGTGATGTTCCCCAGTCGCCAATTTGTGCGGCGAACCAGAACTTTTTTCTGGTGCGCGATAAATTCACGCAACACATCGCCAATGCCCATAACACGTGGCGCGCCATTGGAATCAATCACATTGAAATTCATATTGAATTTGTATTCCAAATCGGTCATCGCAAACAGATGTGCCATCAACTTTTCCGGCGGTACATTGCGCGTTTTTGGCGTAATCACAATACGGACATCGGTCGTTGATTCATCGACAATGTCGTCAACCAATGGCAACTTTTTCGCATCGATTAAACCAGCGATTTGTTCGACCAACTTTGATTTAATCAAACCATATGGAATTTCAGTAATTGCAATTTGATATCCACCGCGTTCCAGATTTTCAATTTCATACCGCGCACGAATACGAAACGCACCGCGCCCCGTATCATAGTTTTTGCAAATCGTATCAAAATTGTCGATTAAAACGCCACCCGTTGGAAAATCTGGACCAACCAGTTTTTTCATAATCTGGGCGGTGGTCGCATCGGGCCTATCCACCACCAAATTTAACGCATCGCACACTTCGGCAACATTGTGTGTTGGGATATTCGTTGCCATACCAACCGCAATACCCATACCACCATTCGCCAACAGGTTTGGAAATGCCCCCGGCATAACCGTTGGTTCGACCGTTGTGCCGTCAAAGTTCGGCATCATATCAACACTGTCTTCATCGATACCTTCCATAATCAGCATGGCGGCATCGGTCATTTTTGATTCAGTATAACGATACGCTGCCTGGGGGTCACCATCGATATTACCAAAGTTCCCCTGGCCATCAATCAGTGGATAACGCACCGAAAAATCTTGTGCCAAACGCACCATTGCATCATAAACCGATGAATCACCATGTGGGTGATAATGCCCCAACACATCACCAACAACGGTTGCACATTTACGAAAAGCCGCCGCGGGCGACAATTTCTGGCGCAACATAGAAAACAAAATACGGCGGTGCACCGGCTTTAGCCCGTCACGAACATCGGGCAACGCGCGCGATACAATTGTAGACACCGCATACGATAAATAACGTTCCGAAATCGCTTCGGATAACTGTTGTGAATCGATTCTTTCAACAAAATCTGTGCTTTTTGACATATTGCAATCTTTATTTTTACCCATAAAATTTAGAACATTGAAAAAAAAATAACAACAGAAAAAAACATGAAAAACACAGAAAAAACGCAATTTACCCTTGACAAAACACAAACAACGTCTATATTTTACGCCAGCGAGAGGTGATGAATGAATATACAGACCAAGTACAAATATAAAATTATTATTGCCAGCATGATACTTATGCTGGTTGCGCCCACAGATCGTGCCATTGATATCAATAAAAAAAGCAACGCGCCAAAACATCACAACAAAACGGCGGCTTGGTCATTGCGAAACGGCTTTAATTATGCAGACGCCAGAATATTTCCATCCACATCGGTTTCAACACTTTTCGATGTTCCAACTGTCCAAGATGTGACAAAAACACACAACGGGTTGTGCTATACATTTACCAACGGCGCAACCATTGAACGCAGCGGCGGCAGTATCGCATGGCGCAACAATAATCCGGGCTGTATTCGATACACAAAAAATTCCATAGGCATGGGGGCGATTGGCACGGCAAACGGATTTGCTGTATTTCCAGACGAAAAAACCGGTATGGATGCGATTCATTCGTTATTGTTATCTGAATCATATCGCGATTTGAGTATTGAACACGCAATTCATCGCTATGCCCCACCACACGAAAACAACACCGAACACTATATACAAACACTGTGCGGTATTGTTGGCGTATCCAGAAACACAAAATTATGCAATTTAAATGACAAACAACTGGCACATGTGGTCAACACCATTCGCACAATCGAAGGGTGGATTGTCGGCACAGAAATCAACACACCTGCCCCGCGGCCAGAAATGCAATTTATAAACCAATATGCCGCCGCCGACAATACCAGATGCGATTTCGTACGACGGGCATACGAAAAAAGTATATAAAAAAATACGCCAAACGGCGTATTTTTTTAATTTATCTTGTTCTTAATTTCACGAATTCGCGCCAAAATTTCACGTAAATCGGCATCACTGACCGATGGCGTGGGTCGATTATGTAATTCGTCCGCCATCACGATACATAATGTTGCCAACAACAAACTTTCCGGCAACGGTCCAATTTTATCCAGAATTTCGCGCGCACGTGCATCAACCATTTTCCCCAGTTCAATCAACCGCGGTTCTTGGCCATCTTCGCACCCCATGGTGTAATTTTTATTAACAATTGGTATGGAAACTACACTCATTGTAACTTCTTTAGTATTGCCAGCGAATTATCAATCATATCATTCGCGCGTTTATTCTTTTCCCGCAGATTTTTAACCTGTTCGGTTAAAATTGCCACTTCAAGATCCGTTTGGTGTCCCGCAACAACCGCCGCCGAACGCAAACGCGATGCGGCTTCTTCCAGCGCGGACAGTTCTTGAAAGATTTGTTGTTTTATATCTGCCATACCGCAATAATACGATATTTTTTATATGCGTTCAACCCCAAAATGTGATATAATGCGCCCATAAGGGTTTATGGGGATTGGTTCAATGAAAACTAAAATCATTTATATTTCTGGTAATGAATTGTTTGATATAGCAGATATCCGCGCGGCTTTTGACGAAGTGCGCACTGCATTATCACTGGATAATAATACAATTTTATTTGGCGTGCCGGTTGACAGCGATGACGCGTTGACACAAACACAACCGTCACCAGCACCAGATGTTGTCGACACAATCGAACCAATTGTTGATGATGCGCCAGATGAAACCGAACAACCAACTGCGCCCGAAAAACCAAAAAAACGCGCCCGCGCCAAGGTAATTCCAATTTCACAAGATATCGATACGCCCGAACCAGAATCTATGCCGATTGTTGATATCACAGAACCAATTGCTGCGCCAACCGAAACAGTACCAGAACCAACGCCGGTTGTGCCAATTTTATCGGTTTTGGGGTCAAAATCATCGGCGACTAATGACGCGGTCGAAATCGAAACACCAACCACCACAACCCCGGCACCTGACATTGAACCGGTCAGCATTGACGACATGATTGCCGATGATGCGCCGGTGGCAGAAACCGAAAAAACACTGGAAGAATTATTGGAAAGTATGACACCACTGGGTGAAGATACAGAACCAGAATCAGAACCCATTTCAATTGAACCAGAACAATCCCCTGCGGATACAGCCGATACCGAAAACATTGATACCGACACCGATAAAACACTGGAAATGTTGGCAAATGAATTTGTTGAATCCCAAGATAAATTTGAAACACCGGCAAAGCCCGCAACCCGCGGCAAAATCGGTAAATTGAAAAACATTTTACCATTTAAAAAGGCGAAACGCGATGATTCCGGTCTGATGGGTGATTTGTTCGGTTGGGCGGGTGTCGCGGCAAATGACGAAGAATTCACAATTCCGGGTTTCTTTACAAACGCAACAACAAACCATACAACCGATGACGACAAATGAACACCGATGCCGACATTGTTATATTATTAAAAAATTCTGGAATCCATGTAATTGGTGCAGATTCCACATCTGTATATATCGAAGACCCATCTTGCATTTTACGCAGTTTTGAAACATTTATTGAATACGCATGGATTATCATTTTCGCCGTGACTGCTTTTTTATTAGTTGGATGGGCAATATCATTAATACGCGGTGCAAAAAACGGTGTCAGCAATGTATTCACCGGCATGCGCAATTTAATAATTATGTTTGCAACATTATCATTGGTAATACCACTGGTAAACATGATTTGGGGCGATGATTTGTTCGCCATTGGATGCAAGACGATTGCCGTGCCAACAAATGATTTGAATGAATTATTGGATGCACGCAACCGCAGACTTAAAAATGCCAGTGGTGATTTATACGAAAATCTGGATATTTATGATTCGGGGGCACCCGTATCCGTGTATGACTAGTTATATAATATGATATGCACGCATTGAAAACACATTGTCACCAGCGACCAGCAAATGATCATACAATTCGATTTCTATACTTGCCAACGCAGATTGTGTGTTTTCTGTTATTTTCAAATCATCTTTGGAAAACGCATTTGATGATGTTGGATGATTGTGTACCATAATAACAGAACGCGCATTTAATTCCAACGCCCGTCGCGCAATTTCGCGCGGATATACAGCACTGGTATCAACGGTACCGGTCGTATGTATTTCATCTGCAATCAGTTTCAAGTCCGCGTCCAGATATAATATATGTAATTCTTCAACTTTTTTGCCCAACAAAACCGTGCGACAATAATTATACAAAACGCTTTCATTATGAAATATTGGGGTGTTTTGCATTTTTCCCTTATAACTGATTTGCATCATTTGATACACCAATTTAAGAAAAATTGCCGTATTGCGCCCAACACCCTTGACCGCCATTAAATCTTCCAACGGCGCCGCCAACACAAAATATACACCACCAAAATGTTTTACCAATGCCCGTGCCAGCGGCCGCACATCGCGACGCGGTATTGCATATGCCAATAATAATTCTAATTTTTCATAATCAGCCAACTGATTGCTTATAAACTTTTCACGCAATCTGTCACGATGACCCGCATAAAAGTTTTCATCCGCAGTCGCCAATTTTATTTCCCATGTTTTATATCATGCGTTCGGTAAATATTGTGACACCATCTTCGGTAATGCCCAATGTGTGTTCCCATTGTGCCGACAGTCCCCCATCAACCGTACGCGCCGTCCAACCATCTGGGTCAATTTTGCATTCTGGGCGTCCCGTGTTTATCATTGGTTCAATTGTGAACACCAAGCCCGGAACCATTTTTACCTTGTCCCACATTTTATCATAAAAGTGATAGATTTGGGGGTCATCATGCATAACCTTGCCGATACCATGTCCCACGAAATCACGCGAAATGGAAAAGCCATGTGGTTTTACAACTGCTTCGATTGTTTTACCAATTTCCGACAATGGAACCCCCGGCGCACAAATAGAAATCGCCGCGTTTAATGCGTCTTGACATGTTTGCACCAATTCGCGTGCTTTGCTTGACACATTACCAATCATAAACATACGCGATGCATCACCATGCCAACCCTTGTATTCCGCGGTCAAATCAACATTAACAATATCACCATCTTTCAAAATAACATCATCACTGGGGATGCCATGCACAATAACATCATTTACCGATGTACAAATGCTTTTTGGATACCCTTCGTACCCCAAGTCAGACGAACGCGCACCATTTTCTTTCAAAAACGCGGCAACCATTCGGTCAATTTCACCGGTTGAAATACCCGCCTTGATATATGGTGAAATATAATCAAAACAGCGTGCCACCAAATCGCCCGATACGCGCAAACGTTTAAAATCTTTTGGTGCATATACAGATGCCAACATTTCTAATTCCTTTTTTTAATTGCCATTTTCGCAACACGCATCGCCAGTTTCAGCGAAAAATCACGCAGCAATATTTCCGCCGGCATACCCGTTGTACGAAACTGTTGTTCCAATTCGTTCAATCGTACTAAAACCGCAGTTATATCATCTGCCGACCAAATACGCATCGCGGTACGAAACTTGTCTTCAACCTTCCAAAACAGACGCGGTAATTGCCCGTCAACAACCGCCGCCAATAATCGCTTGAAATGATTATCCAGCATACGAACCAACATATTTGGTTCGGCACCCGAATACAATAATCGGTCCAGCGCAGTCACCGTTTGTGCGATATGTCCCGCCGTTAATGAAAACAGATAATCATCTGTATCGGCGGCACCCGTATCTGGCAAGCACTTTTCAACATCTTCTAATTCGACAATGTGTTTATCACTGACATAGATTGCAATTTTATTCAAAAATCCGCGCGTAATTCCGCGGTCGCCGCCCAAATGTGTCGTCATGTATGCCATTGCATCGGGTGTAATTTGTTTTATGCCCGATTCCGCCGATAACACCTGGCGAATTAATGTTTCCAGTGTGCGCGCATCATCATTATAACATGGCAACGCCGCAACATCGGGACCCGATTCAAAGAACGCACGCAACGCACCACCCGCACGTAATTCACCACCACACACAATCACCGTTGCAGACAATCCCGGATGCGAAACCAATTCGGTAATAATCTTGGCATCACCATCGCCGGCATTTGAAACAATAACCATTTTGCGACCACCGAACATTGACGGTGTACAACTTTCTGCAAATAATGCTTCTTGCTTGTCGTTTAAATCATTGGAATCCAGCGCAAATAAATTATCTTTTTCAATCCCCAGTTTTTCAATTGCCTTGTCACAATATTCATCAACCTGGCCGGCATCGGGACCATAGACCAACAATGCCCGAATGTTTTCAATTCCACTTTTAAAATCAGATTCTTTCCATTTCATTATTTATCGCCATGTGAATGTTTGTACACTTCGGCAATGGCACGATTACCGATTTTTTCCGCCAACACAATTATCGTATTATTCACCGCATTATTATATGACGCATTTGCCGCCACCAGATATTGTACAAACGAATACGATTCCGATGATGTTTCATGCCCGGTTGCAATTACCGTGTCGCCCGCGCGCAATGTATACGATGCAGATAACATTACTTCTTGCCATGTGGCAACCCCGGTTTTATCCAACGCCTTGTATTTTGTGGCGGGTTCCGCCAGTGTCACATCCAGCGTATATGGCGCAGTGGCATCTTTTTGCCCACCAAATTTTGCGTTCAACGCATTACGCAATTCAATACCATTTGCACCGCTTTTTATCGGTGGCACATAAATATCAGTACTTTTATTGGAATACATCGGCTGAAAACCGCACCCCGCCAGCAATAAAACCATCAATAATTTTTTCACATTTATGCCTTTTTTAATTGCAACAAATGTTTTTCCTGTTGCATTTTATTGTTATATTACCTAGACTTTTAATAAATCGCAAGAGAGAATAATGAATATTTTTATCATGATTTTGGTGGCATTATTCATGGGGACATATTATTTGCTGTCCAGCCCATCATTGCGTATCCGCGAACAAGAAATTGAATATTCTGTGACGCGCGCCGATATGCGTTCAATTGCCGAATGCACGATGGCGGCACATAATGCCACAATCAAGGACGGCGAATTTGTGGACGAATGCATAAAACAAAACGATATACACAGTGAAATGGTCTGTATGGATTCCAGACGAACATTAACCCAATGCGATACCCAATCACGAAACAAGGCACCCGAATATACATACATTATTACATACACAAAACCATTGGCCCCACAAACATATAACGACATGATGGATGTCTTGGAAACATATTATGCCGATGCGGGTACATTTGGTGTATTAATGGACAACCAGATTATATCTGGGGGCGGAACAAAGCGCAATATTCCATCGGCTATTTTGAAAAACCACGAATTCACCGATGGCCAATTGATATACATGACCCAATATTCGATTCCAACGGTACAAACCGACTTTGCAACCACAACAAGTGACGGAATCATTTGTCCCGCAGGCATGTCGGCGGTATATCGTTTCGGTCGGTGGCAGTGTATCGGGCTGAATGTAAAAAACAACTGTGCGGGTGATATGATATGGAATCCAACATCCAACGAATGTGTACCTGATGAATCACGAAAACCGCTGTGTGCCGCACAACAAACGGCGGTTATTGTTGATGATGTGTGGGAATGCATAAACCCATTTGCCGACAAGACATGTCCTGGGAAAATGGTTGCACGGTTAAATTACAATACATTGGAATGGGAATGTGTTAATGACCCAAATGCCGACAATACAACCAGCAAATGCAAACACATAGTCAGCGATACCGTATCCGGTCGGCCCGGGGCAACATTGCGTATACCGACCACATCATGTACCGATTGTGAAACAATGGTGATTGACCAAAACACATGTTATGCACGTTGTATTCCCGACCCAACAAAAATCAATGATGCCGGTTGTTATTCATCATCACAATCATGTCGCGGATCAAATATGGCATTCTATTTCGGTTTCCCCAGCGCCGAATATGCCGCAAATGTATCTGCAATCGCCGGCAAAAAGGTTCCATTTGATACATCACATTCCCAAAATCGCAAATTTAATTGCATGGATTGTGGTGATGCCGGTATAAATAAAGACAAATCATTACCACCATATATTGTGGTATGTAATTAAAAAACGCCCAAATGGGCGTTTTTATCTGGTATTTCCGTACATTTTTTCGTCTTTGATGGAATCTAGCAATTGCAATGCATCATTATATTGGTCATCTGGTACATATTTTTGATTATCCAGTGTTATTTGTGCGCTTTCCAACGCTTTATCCATTCTGTCTTCTTCCATTTCTTTATCTGTCATGGTATTTGCTTCGATTTGCATCGCGTTATTCTTGATTGCTTTTGCGTTATCACGAACACCATTTGGATGACGTTTTGCAATTACATTCATCATTTGTACGCGATAATTTTTACGATTAAAATCTTCCAGATTTTGACTGATAACAATTCTTATCATCTGGACCAACAAACTTAATTTTTTATAGTTATCGTCTGAATGACCGTCTTCATATGATATGCGAACAATACCATTGGTGTCTTTGATATCTGCATTCCATGCACCATTTGGCAATTTATTCAAATCCATAAATTGAATCAGTTTCCCGTGCAATTTTTCCAGCACCATAAATCCGGGCGCATCTTGGGCAACCGGTTTATCACAGAAACGGTACACACTTTCTTTGCCATTGTGCAAAAACGGTGAAACCTTGCCAAATCGGGCGGGATTATAAGACATTTCGTGCCACAACGCACGACATATAATACCACCATCAATATGCCCCACTATTACACTTGCAGATGTAATTGGTTCATCCCAACCTTGCGTATGTTTAAACACACCATATGCATCTGACAAACCCGCACCGGTCAATTTACCGAAATACGCACGATGTGCGCTGTACTTGACAAGTTCGCGCTTGGCAAAAATCTTTTCACGGGTTTTCTTGTCCATATACACCTCCCTGGGCTATATTATATATAGCACATATTTTTCTTTTGTCAACCACATACAACAACACACAAAAAAAACAAGTGGGGCATTTGCCCCACCCGTTTTTATCCGTCATAGCGTTGATATTCGCCCTTGTCCAGCAACTCTTTAACCATAAAGTGCTTGATTTTCTTGGCGGATGTCTGTGGCAATTCTTTATCTGTGATTGCAAAATGCTTAACCCATTTATATTGTGCAATCTTCAAATTAGATGCCTTGACCAACAACGCGATGTATTCTGGTTTGGTACCTGGTTTTACCTGAAATACCGCATATGGAACCACCTTGCCGTTGATTTTGTATTCGAACACGGCGGCCGCCAAAATGTCGGCATTTTGCAGATACAGGTCTTCCATTTCTTCGGGCCAAATCTTTTTGCCGCTTTCCAACACAATCAGTTGTTTTTGGCGTCCTTTGACAATCAAACGCCCCTTAGAATCCAACATCCCAACATCACCGGTTTTGAACCAGCCATCTTCGAATGCGGCGGCGTTTGCTTCGTCATTGCCGATATAGCCCGGCATCAACATATTTCCACGGAACCATATCTCACCAACACCGTCTTTGTCTGGGTTGTGAATCTTTAATTCATTACCAACCAATGGCCCCGCATAGTGAATTCCACGCCCGTCTGGTTTTGGCACCGCCCAGTTGAACAATGCCGGCCCTGTTGTTTCGGTCAACCCAAAGCAATCGCCCACCGAAAATCCCAGGCGTTCATAGAATTTGCGAATTGTTGGCTTCAATGGTGCGCCCGCCGACACCAAAACGCGTGTATGTCCACCAAATATATCGTGAACTGGTTTTGAAACCTTGTCCACCAGGCACCCCAAGCCCATTTTACGCAATGGTTTTTGCATTGCTAAAATCATGCGCATTATCCACCACATGTGCTTTTCACGCGCGCTATCCACAATCTTTTTATAGAATACTTCCCAAATACGTGGAACGGCGGGAATAACCTCTGGTTTATACTGTGCCCAGTCTTTGACAAATTCTGTTGGTTTCAACACCGGCTGTAACAGCAATTTTCCATACATTGTCACCGGACAAATAACATTTATAACAATACCATATATATGGTACAGTGGCAAAAAGCCATAAAATGTATATTCTGGTTTAACAACATGGGTATAGTATTCTGCCCCTTCGCACAATGCCAACAGGTTTCCATGTGTAATACCCACAATTTTTGGATTACCGGTTGACCCCGATGTAAATGACATTTGCGCAACATCATCATGTGTCACATCGGCGGCGACAAATTCGTTTTCATCCGTTTCGTCAACCGTTTCGATATCGAACATCGGGACATCACATTCAAACATATGTGTTTTATCCGCCAATGCCAATTTCGCACCGGTACGTGTCATCATATTTACATGTTCTTCGTGCGCCAATCCCGTATCCAACAACAGCGCACGCGCCCCTTGGGACAAAATTGCATAGTATGATTCAATAAATTCTGGAATATTGGAACATAACAATGCAACAACATCACCCTTTTTAATTTTGAAACGTTTTGCCAACAATACCGCCCGTTGTTTGACATGGCGCAGCAAATCAGCATAGGTTTCGTTTTCACGAACAAAGAAAATTTTGTCTTTGTTGCGGGCGCATGCATCCGCCAGCATTTCATAGACATTTTTCATTGCCAATTTTACATTTTTTTTCATATCATATCCCTTGTGTTTGACATCTGTCATCATACCCGTCCCAGATGTTCGTAACCAGTATAAATCTTTTTATAATATAAAAACAACCAAATTATGCTTTTATTCTTATTTACACCCCACCCAAAATCAACATATTGATTTCGAATCGGTCTTTTTTCGAAAAAATCATCAACATGTTGTAATTTTTGCCTCGATTCGAATCGGTTGCATGGGAAATTTTTCCCAAAAGACAACACAAACGATATTTTTGTATTAAACACACCGATTCCGATTCGCGCTGTGAAGCGCGGAAAACATACCCACATAAAAAGTAAAGTAAAAAATAAAAAAAAATTATTTTTTATGTATTGTTGGAAAATCATAAATACTATATATTGTTATCAAATAAGCAAAACAAACACTATATATTGTGTTTTTTGACAAAAAAGGGTTACCAATGTCCGAAGCAAATGACAACGTACAACAAATGCCACAGTTCGCAACAAAAATGACTGTTGCGCAAAAACGCGGTGGCGAAACGGTTCCATTTGATGCAACCAAGATTTATAACGCGATTAAAAAGGCTGTTGCGGTCACAAATGAATTAGATGATGCAAAAATTGCCGAAATAACACAAAACGCATTAAACAAGATTGATGCAAAATTTGCCGGCAAGACCCCCAAGGTCGAAGAAATCCAAGAAGCCGTTATTGAATCATTAATGGATGCACATGCATATAAAACGGCAGAATCTTATATTATATATCGTCAAAAACGCAGCGAAATTCGCGATGCATCGGTTGACGCGGTCGAAGTTATCGAAGGCTATGTCGGTGGTTCTAATTGGCGCATCAAAGAAAATGCAAACATTGGATATTCAATCGGCGGGCTTATTTTGCGTACATCCGAACGCGTGACGGCGGAATATTGGTTAAACCTGTACCCGCGTGCCGTTGCCGAAGCGCACAAATCTGCGGCGGTGCACATTCACGACTTGGGTTGGTTAACGGGCTATTGTGCCGGTTGGTCACTGCGTGAATTGTTATACGAAGGGTTCAATGGTGTACCAGGCTATCTGCAATGCGAACCGGCGCGTCACATGGCAACCGCGGTTTCACACATGGTGAACTTCTTGGGTACATTACAAAACGAATTTGCCGGCGCCCAGGCGTTTTCATCGGTTGATACATATTTGGCACCATATGTTCGTATTGATAAAATGTCATATGCCGATGTAAAAAATGCAATGCAGACATTGGTATTTAATTGCGCTGTGCCATGCCGTTGGGGTACACAAACACCATTTATCAATTTTACTTTTGATTGGACATGTCCAAAAGATTTGCGCGATCAACGCCCATTTGTTGGTAAAAAACAGGTTGACTTTACCTATGGTGACCTGCAACCAGAAATGGACATGATCAACAAGGCATTTCTTGAAGTCATGACCGAAGGTGATGCCATGGGTCGTCCGTTTACTTTTCCTATTCCAACATACAACATAACGAACGACTTTCCATGGAATCATCCAAATGTAAAGCCATTGTTTGATTTGGCGGCAAAATACGGTATTCCAAATTTCCAGAACTTTTTGAATTCTGACCTGAACCCGACCGATGTGCGTTCTATGTGTTGCCGGTTGCGTCTGGATGTGCGCGAATTGTTAAAGCGCGGTGGCGGTCTGTTTGGTTCCGCTGAAAAGACCGGTTCGATTGGTGTTGTCACAATCAACTTGGCACGTTTGGGCTATACACATCGTGGCGACCGTGATGGATTGTTCACAGAATTAAAACGGTTGTTGGATTTGGGTCGCGATGCATTGGAAATCAAACGTCAAATCATATCAAAGAATATGGAACGCGGTCTGTATCCGTTCACCCGTCGCTATTTGGGTAATTGGAATCACCACTTTTCAACAATTGGTGTCAACGGTGCAAACGAAATGGTTCGCAATTTTACGGGCGACCGTGAAAACATCGCAACACCATTGGGTAAAAAATTGGTCTTGGATGTAATGGATTTCATTCGTGAAAATCTGGCAAATTATCAGGAACAAACCGGCAACCTGTATAATCTTGAGGCCACCCCCGCCGAGGGCTGTTCATATCGTTTTGCAAAAACCGATAAAAAGAATTTCCCAGACATCATCACTGCGGGTACGCCAGATGCGCCATATTACACCAATTCAACCCAGTTGCCGGTGAATTACACCGATGACCCATTTGTCGCATTGGAACACCAAGAAGAATTACAACGCAAATATACCGGCGGCACAATGTTGCACCTGTACATGGGCGAACCGGTGTCAAGTGGCGAAGCGGCACAAAAAATTGTACGTACGATATTTGAAAACTATCGTATTCCATACATGACATTAACCCCGACATTTTCCATCTGTCCAAAGCATGGATATCTGCCGGGACGGCACGAATTCTGTCCAAAATGTGATGCAGAAATTGCTGCGAATCAAAACGACACGAAAACGGCCAACAACTAATCAAAAAACAAAAATAAAAAATTAAAAAGGGGAGAAAAAAATGCAAACATCAACATCACAACGTACGCCATGCGAAGTCTTTTCACGTTCAATGGGCTTTATCCGTCCAGTATCGAACTTTAACATTGGCAAATATGCCGAATTTAATGAACGCAAGACATTTACCGAACAAAACAGTTTGTCGGCTGGCGCACGTCATGCAGATTTGATGAAAAAGGCGGCATAATACACCATGCGTGATATTCAAATTGGCGGATTGGTTTCGTTCACCACAATTGACTATCCCGGAAAATTGGCGGCGGTGCTGTTTCTGGTTGGTTGTCCGTTGCGATGTGCGTATTGTTCCAATCCGCATTTGCTGGAAATTGGCCCCGGTGAATACGATCCCGAAAAAGTATATGAATGGTTGCAATCGCGTGTGGGCAAGTTAGAAGCGGTCGTTTTTTCCGGTGGCGAAGCATTGATGCAGGGTGATGCCACAATTGAATATATGCAACGCGTACGCGAATTGGGGTTTGCAATTGGTCTGCATACAAATGGGTTTTATCCAAAAATGCTGGAACGCGCCGCGCCATATGTTGATTGGATTGGACTGGATTACAAGGCAACACGTGAAAAATATGAATCATTGGTCGGCAACGGAATTGCATATGACAATATGATTCAATCACTGGAATTTTGGCAATCAACCGGCAAAGATTTCGAAGTTCGCATAACCTGTGACCCACGATTTATCGATAAAAACGATTTAATTGCGATTGTGCGCGATTTGCACAAACGGGGGGTGTGCACTGTCGCGATTCAAAAATATATTGCGCACTTTGAAGATGATGCGCATAAAACGACACCGGCACAGCGGAATCAGTTTTTTGATGACCCCGCCCTGCGCGAAACAGTTACCGCCATGGTTCCCAACACTATTTGGCGGGAATAAAAAAACGCCCAATCGGGCGTTTTTTTATT
>CAMOCR010000009.1 GCA_946611025.1 uncultured Alphaproteobacteria bacterium
CGAAATTTTGCGCGCGCGGCGATTGACCGAACCCGCCATGACACTGGAAGCGTTGGCACAAAAATATAACATTTCGCGCGAACGCGTTCGCCAAATCGAAGAACGCGCATTTAACAAACTGCGCGATGCAATCTTGAAAGAAACACAAGGCTAGGGGAATCATGCGTACAAGTTATGTTGCATTCTTTGCATGCTTTTTTACAGTTGCGGCAAACGCGGCGCCGATTGAATACAAAAACGATAAATTCACCGCACGTGTGTCGGGATATGGTAATATCGGTATGATTGAACCGGACTTTGCGTTAAACAATTCGCGTCTGGTGGGTGATTGGTCATTGCGCGGTCAAATGACATATGATGTGAACGATGTTTACAAATTGGGTTTTGTGTATTCGCTGGACCAAAAAACAATCGATAAAGATAAATATATCAATGATTTGTTCGCATTGTGGCAGGTAAAAAATGTCGGTCGTCTGGAAATAGGTTTAACCGATTCTGTTGCACAAAAGCTGGGGTTGGGACTGCCCGATGTTAGCGGTCTGCGCATGAATGACGATTCGCTGATGTTCAAACAAATCGAACCGCGTCATGCAATTATTCCAGATGCGACATTGGATACGGGTGATGGTGCATTGCGTGCGAATTTTGTGACATCACAACATGATGGTGCACAATATGGTTTGTCGGTTGCAGGGTTTGGCAAAAATTATGATTTTACCGTTGATGGTGGTATTAAAATTCGCCGTCCAAATGGTAAAACGAAAACCGCATATTCATTTGGCGCATCGTTTATGTCGCGACCCGATGATTTTCGCCAATCAATATATGCCCCACGTGTGACGGCGGATTGGCGCGCCCAGGTGTCTGCTGCAATAAATGTACAATATAACAGTTTTATGTTCGCATTAACGGGACGTGCAATTTATGATGAAAAACCCGTTGGCACCATAAGCGATGGCTTTGTGTTGGGAACCGGCATCAGTTATGATTTATTAAAATATACCGTATCGTTGTCGTATATGTTGTCTGACACTGGTGTATGGGAAAAAAATGAAAATGATTTTATAAATCATACAATCGTTTCATCGTTTCGTTATAAATACAGCGAAAATGTTGATGGCTGGATGTCACTGGGGATGACCGCACAAACACCGTTTATTTCGGCGGGAATGCGTGTGACCTTTTAATAAAAATACAAAATAAAAACACCGGCATTTGCCGGTGTTTTTTATTGGTTTTATAATTATTGGTTATTTATATCTGCAATCAAGCCATTCAAACGATCAACACTTTCGACATCGTTTAACGCCATTGCGATTGTCAATGCAGATTCTAAATCACTGCGTGATGCATCAATATTGCCGATTTGCAAATTCAACGCCGCAGATTTTTCAAAATATGACATTGCGTTTGCAGACATTGCTTCGCGTTCAGCAGACGATGCCAAACCCTGAATCTGTTCGGAAATGACACGAACCGCCGCCGAATAGTCGTTAATTGCCGCGGTATAATCGCCGGTTGCAGTGTACGCCTCGGCGCGTTCTGCATAAACCGCCGGATTCACAATACCATCTGGACGTGCCAATGAATTTGTGTAATCTGCAATTGCGCCATCCCAATTCTTTAACCACAGATTCAACTGACCGCGTTTCGCATACAAATCGCGCAATTGCAAAATATCCTGGTCGTTTGTTGCACGTGCCGCCAACGCGTTGTTGATGTCGTTTAATGCGGCATCGTAGTCTTCCAGACGGGTGTTCAACAACGCACGATCATAATATGCAACGGAACTGGATGGGTTTAATTCAATCGCGGAATTAAAGTCATTTAATGCGCCGGTGTAATTGCCAGATTGCATATACGCTTCGCCACGCAGGACAAACATATCAGCCGTTGGTTCACCCGAATCGATTGCCGTTGTTAAATCAACAATTGCATCTTCGATTTCACCCGCCAACAATTTTGTTTTACCACTTTCATAATAATCAGCGGCACCCAAAAGTGCTTCTTCGGTGACAACAACATTATTCGATGGCGTGGCACGATGATTTAACACACCGTGACTGCGTCCCAAAATATAGAACGTTGCCGCAATGAAAAACAAAATAATAAACCAATAGACATAAATCGACATTGACCATGGATTATATGTCTTTTGTTTTGGCGTTGCGTGCAAAGCCGCAGGATTCGCCGCCGCCGAACGTTTTTCATTTTTTACAGTGGTGTGTTTTTTCATTGTAAATCTCCCTTCCGTTGATTGAATATTAGAAAGAATTTACAATCTCGTCAATTGTTTTCTGTGATTCGTTACGAATTTTTCCAGGTTGTAAATTTCCCAATTCAATTTTACCAAAAGATATGCGATGTAATTTTTTTACAGGTGCGCCAATTTCCGCCAACACAATGCGGATTTCATTTTTTTTACCCTCAATCACGGTGACGCGTAAATTTTTATCATCAATCACATCAATTTTCATCGGTGCATATTTTACACCGCGAATCGTTATACCACGACGCGCTAAATCCAATTTTGATTTATCACCATAGACGGTCGCAATATATGTGCGTGGAATTTTTGATTTTGGCAATGTCATTTTGCGCGCCAATTCGCCATCGTTGGTCAATAATAATAATCCAGTTGTTTTATAATCCAATCGGCCAATATATTTTAACCCATGTAATTTTTCTGGAATAAAATCATAAATTGTTGCGCGCCCCGCCGGATCATGACGCGTTGTCATTGTGTTTATTGGTTTGTTAAATGAATATAACCTTGTTTCGTTTTGTTTTGCGATTCGTTTTCCGTCTACCAAAACAATGTCGTCATCATCAACAAAGAATACCGGTGTGTCAATTTTTTTGCCGCCCACCGTGACGCGCCCAGATGCAATTAAATCTTCGGCGGCGCGGCGTGATGCAATGCCAGAATCTGCGATAAACTTTGCGATGCGTGTTTTCATTTTTGTACCCTTGTTATCGCGATTGCCGCCGCCAGTTCTGCACGCAAAATTGTTGCACCCAATGATACCGGTGTTGCGCCCGCCGAATCGAATGCGGCAAATTCAGCGGTGGAAAATCCACCTTCGGGTCCAACCATGATGGAATTTATTTTTGTCGTTTTGGCGCGAACATTGCCATATGCGGCGCGTTCATCGGCAAACGCAATGTGCGATAAATCAACATCGGCAAATTTAATTGGGGATGTGATTTCTGGAACACTGTTGCGGTTTGATTGTTCGGCGGCCTCAATCGCGATTTTACGCATGCGTTCCCAATTTATGTGTGGTGCGTTTGTGTGTTCGGTTATAACCGGAACCAATTTTTTTACACCCAACTGGGTTGCCATGTTTATCAAATCATCGGTGCGTTTAATTGGTGCAAAGTATAATGTCACATCGCCAGATGGGTCGGCACGACCTGTATTTTCGCCAACAATAATATTTTTGCCCGCATCGTCAACAGCGGCACAAAATTCATTGCCGCCACCAAATACAATCGCATCGCGCCGGCGCATAACATGTGTTAAATAGTGTGCGGTTTCGCGCGATAATGGTATTATCATACCGCTTTGCACATTGTCGCCGATAAAAATTCTTGGTATATTTTTCATGTTTTATTCGCAATTATGATTTATTAAATGACTTTTTTCTGGTATAATCATAACACAATGGCAAACCAGTTCAAGATTTTATCCGCAGGCGGCAAAGGCAAGGGCCTTAATATATTCAGTTCTGCATCGTACAAGGAGCACGAACGCACACCAATGGCGCGTGTTTTTTGGGAATTGCGATGGACAATTGGAATATGGCTGGTCTGTGCGTTGGCGTTTGGGCTGTCGTTCATATTCGAACATATTTGGCGGTATGGCTGGTCACCGGCAAGCGCCATATGGACAAAAATATATCTGCACAACGCGGTGTCGACACTTGGCATGTCGGTTATTGCCGAAATACCATCATGGATTGTGCGGTGTTTCATATATACCGATATGGCATGCATGGTGCCACTGTTTCCAATAATTGCATATTATTTCATGTCAGACAGCACGGTTGTTGGTGAATTTAATCCCAATGATAAAGATAAACTGGATGAAAAATCTTCGCGCAAGGCAAACAAAGAAGACATCGAAAAAATGGGCTTGTTAAATGGATTCATGATGGTTTTGGGTTATTTCAAGAAAAAACCATTGATGATGAACGAATGTTTGTCGACATTATGTGTTGCACCCCCGGGGACCGGTAAAACCGAAGGGGTGGTTATTCCAACAATATTCGAATGCAACGAAGTTTCAATGATTATTAACGACCCGAAACCAGAATTAAAACAAAAAACATCTGGATATCGTGCGACGGTTGGGCCGGTGTTTATCATGAATTGGGCGGGCCAGGACGACCCCGAACGCGGTATTTATTATCCATCATGGAACCCGTTGTCCCCGGAACATGTTCCGTTTAACCCCGAACAACGCGATTTGTATATCGATTCGATGTGCAGTGTTTTGATTCAGGAAACACCCAAGGATCCACACTGGGGCATCACGGGGCGTGCAGGTTTGTCTGGGTTTATCAATTTTATTATTTCCAAGGTTGAACGCGCCAAGGCAGATGATTATTTTTATTCGCGGATAAAATCGGGCGAACTTAATGCCGATGATGTTGCGGTGTTAACTGACTATTACTTATCAATGGTTGACGACCCAAATGCATATGCGGCAATTGCCATGTTGCAGCGCGGTGAATTAAACGAAACAAATTATGTTCATGTTGGCACATGGGACCATATTCCAGATGCATGGATTGGCAAAGAGGCATCGTTATCCATGATTCTGGATTGGTTAAATGCATCACAAATTGCCAACGCACAAGAACTGGAGGAACGCCGCCGCCAAGGTGACCAGATGGTCATGATGGCAGACCCAATGAAAGATGTTTTGTTGGGTGCCGTTGACGAGGCGCGCCGATACGCATATTCGCATCGTGCGATATTGGAATTAACCCAATTGGCAGAAACGCCCGACAAAGAACGCGGATCAATCTTATCCACGATTATGGCGGGATTGTCGATATTCCGTAATGCCGCGGTTCGCAATCGTACCAGTCATTCCGATTTTCATTTCAGCGACTTGCGCGGAATGGTTGACCCACGCGATGGCAAGGTTAAACCGGTATCGGTGTATCTGTCGATTAATATGGTTGATGCCGAAGCATTAAATCCCATTACCGGCATATTTATTGAATTGATGTCCAGTTATTTGTTGGCAAACGCACCTGAATCGGTACGCGACGGTAAAAAATTGGGACCATATCCGGTGTTGTTTGTGTTGGACGAAATGCCGAAAATGATGAAATTACAGGCGGTGATTCAGGGACCCGACCTTGGTCGTGGACAAAAGATTTCATACCTGATTATCGGTCAAGATTTGCACCAAATCCAAGAAAAATATGGTGCCGATGCGGCGGCGACAATTATTTCAACAACGGCGGCAAAAATTGTCATGCGCCAAAATGACCCAGATACCGCAAAAAGATTTTCAGATATGATGGGCGAAAAAATAAAAATAAAAACCGTCAAAGGCGCAGATGGCAAAGACAAAGACGAAAAATCTGCAGAATTATTATATTCGCCAATGGATATCATGAAATTGCCCGAAGATAAACAGATTGTTATATTCCAGGGTTGGTATCATCGACCAATCGAAGCGGACAAACAATATGCGTTCAAAGATGCACACCTGGTTGAACTTAGGTCGATGGGCGAAGCATCACCGTTGCCAGAATTTTTGATTCCATCGCATCATGCAATTATGGGCTATTCGGGCAAGCCGCGTGTATATAACCCCAACACCGGCGAATTAAAAGAATTTGTGTAAAAAACACCGGCACCCGTCTTCGCTGTGCTACGCCGAGGCAAGATTGCCGGTGTTTTTTATTCGTTTGATTCTTCTGCGGCGGGCGTATCGTCATGCTTTTGTGCCAAATATTTTTCCAGCCAATGATTATCAAATTTTAATTGGCGAACATCGCTGTTATTCAACAGACGTTGTTGCAACGGAATTGTGGTTTTGATTCCCTCAATAACAAATTCGTCCAGCGCACGCGATGCACGCATGATGCATGCGGGTCTGCTCTGTGCATGGACAATCAATTTTGCAATCATCGAATCATATGTTGGTGGAATTGTATATCCGGTGTAAACCGCGCTGTCCACGCGTACCCCCAGGCCGCCCGATGGTGCATACAATGAAATTGTCCCCGGACACGGTATAAATGTTTCCGGATCTTCGGCATTGATACGAAATTCAATTGCGTGGCCATGCGGAATAACATTTGATTGTGTATAACCCAATTTTTCACCGGCGGCAACGCGAATCTGTTCGCGAACCAAATCGATTCCATATACCATTTCTGTGACTGGGTGTTCCACTTGCAATCTGGTATTCATTTCCAAGAAATAGAATTTACCGTCTTCGAACATAAATTCAAATGTACCCGCATTGGTATAGCCCATTTTTTTCGCCGCGCTTTTGCAGATTTCAATCATATCATCGCGCTGTTTCTGGGTCAGTACCGCCGCCGGACATTCTTCCATAACCTTTTGATTTTTACGTTGCAGCGAACAATCGCGTTCACCGAAAATCACGACATTGCCATGTTTGTCGCCCAAGACCTGGAATTCAATATGGCGCGGGTGCAACAACAACTTTTCCATATACAGCGTATCATCACCAAAGCCAGATTTTGCCTCTTGCTTAGTAATATTAAATGCGTCTGCCATTTCATCAGCGTTCATAATCGCACGCATACCGCGGCCACCGCCGCCCGCCGCCGCCTTTAACATGACGGGATATCCAATTTTGTCCGCCCATTTTAACGCATCTTCGATCGATTTTACCGCACCATCTGACCCCGGCACCACCGGCAACCCGCATTTTATTGCAGTTTGTTTGGCGTTCACCTTGTCGCCCATTTTGGTAATCATGTCTGGCGATGGTCCAATCCAAATCATGCCATGCTGTTCAACCTTTTGCGCAAAGTCCGCGCGTTCCGATAAAAACCCATAACCCGGATGAATTGCATCAGAATTCGTCAGCAACGCCGCCGTCAATATTGCAGATTCATTCAAATATGAATCACGCGCAGGCGCCGGCCCAATGCATACCGATTCATCGGCTAATTGCACATGCATTGCATTTTTATCGGCGGTTGAATACACCGCAACGGTGCGAATACCCATATCGCGACATGCACGAATTATGCGCAGTGCAATTTCACCACGATTTGCAATTAAAACTTTTTTAATCTTTGGCATGGCTATTCAATAATAATTAATGGTTGGTCAAATTCAACGGCGGCACTGTCGCTGACCAAAATCTTTTTTACGGTTCCCTCAACATCTGCCTTAATCGGGTTAAATGTTTTCATCGCTTCGACCAAGGCAACCGTATCACCCGCATGCACGGTCGCACCAACCCGCACAAATGGGTCGGCACCCGGTTCGGGTGATAAATATACAACCCCAACCATTGGTGATTTTAATGCATGTCCGGTTATTTCCGGTTTTGTTTCTGCTGGTGCTGCTGATGTTGCGACCGGTGCGGCGACCGCCGACACAACCGATTGCTTGGACAAATGAATACGACGATTTATCATGCCGAACAAATAACGGCGTTCAAAATCAATTTCTGTTATGCCCATATCATCCATTGTCTTGGACAAAGATTTTATGGTGCTGCGTAAAGACATTTTATAATCCTCTTATATATAAATACATATTTTGTCTTGTGTCTTTTGATTCTAGCACATAAACAATTAAAGTCAAGGCACCGGGTCATAACCATAACCACCGCCCGGTCGGCAACGCAATATGCGTTTAATTCCCATAAACACCCCACGAAACGCGCCATATTTGGCAATTGCGATTGCGGTATATTCGCTGCAACTGGGGATAAATCGGCATGCACACCGCCCGCCGATTGCTGGGGAAATATGCCGCTGATAAAACCGCACCATGCAAATGGCGCACCGCGCAAGAAATGATGGATTATTTGTCATTTTCCGGTTTTGGATTTTTTTTAAGATACTTTAACGCACGCGCCATTGCCCCACGACCATCGTCACGCAAGGCGTCCAAAATCGCCCGACGCGCAATAAAAACATAGTCCATGTCGGGTCGCATATATTTTTCATTTGCCCGCACCCAATCGCGCAGCAACCGTTTTGCCCGATTGCGATGAACCGCCAATTTGAATGTCTTTTTCGTTGCAACGACACCATAACGCGGGGTATCTGCGATAACACACGGTTTCATACGCACGTAAAAGAATGCCGATTTCGCCGTTGGGTTTTCATCGGTCATTAAAAAATCGCTATGTTTTTTAATTGTATCTCGCATAGGGGGTATAATATCAAAATATATAAATAATCAAACTTTTTTATCGTGGTTGCCTTGATTTTTTCATATCGTCGTTTTATAGTGCAAAAAAACGAACATTTGGGGGCGAAAATGTATAATTGGTTGATGAAATTCTTTTCCGCAGACATGGCTATTGATTTGGGTACGGCAAATACATTGATTTATGTCAAGGGTCGCGGAATCGTATTAAACGAACCGTCTGTCGTTGCGGTTCAGGAAAATCGCCTGCAGGGGCGCAAAGAAATCTTGGCTGTCGGGGCAGAGGCAAAAAAAATGTTCGGTCGTACACCGGGCGCAATTACGGCGGTACGCCCCCTGCGCGATGGTGTTATTGCCGACTTTGAAGTTGCCGAAGAAATGATTAAATACTTTATTCGCAAGGTTCATCGCCGCAACCCAATTGCTGCGCCACTTATCATTATTTGTGTTCCGTCATGCGCAACCCAGGTGGAACGCCGTGCAATTCAAGAGGCCGCCGATGCTGCTGGTGCGCGCAAGGTTTATATTGTCGAAGAATCAACTGCTGCAGCGATTGGTGCGGGTCTGCCGGTGGAAAAACCATTGGGTTCAATGGTTCTGGACATTGGTGGTGGCACGACCGAGGTTGCAATTATGTCATTGGGCGGAATCGTGTATTCAAACGCGGTGCGTACTGCTGGCGACCAAATGGATTTAGATATTATTGACTTTGTCCGCAAAAACAAAAATCTGTTGATTGGTGAAAACACCGCCGAAGAAATTAAAAAGACAATCGGCTGTGCCATTGCACCAAAAGACAAGGCCAACGAAATGTCCATGAAGATTAAAGGGCGCGATTTGTTGTCGGGCACACCACGCGAAACCGTTGTGACCGAATCGCAAATTGCATCTGCATTGGCGCAAACGGTCACAAAAATTGTCGATACCGTGCGTCAAGCGTTGGAATTGACACCACCAGAATTGTCCGCAGATATTGCAGACCTTGGTATTGCAATGACGGGTGGCGGTTCACTGTTGCGCGGGCTGGATGCGGCAATTCGTGCGGCAACGGGCTTGCCGGCGTTTTTGGTTGATAATGCGCTAGAATGTGTTGCATGCGGTTCTGGCAAAATGTTAAGCAGTCTGGACAAGAGTAAACACATCCTGCAAACTATGTATTAAAATATTGCAATCTGATTTTTCTTTGTTATAATCAGGTTCGCTTTGGGTGGTTAGCTCAGTTGGAGAGCCGCGTCACGTTGACATCGTTGTGGTCGTTGGTTTCCGGCACGGGAACACCGAAAAGCAAAAGTTTTGGGTGGTTAGCTCAGTTGGCTAGAGCGTCACGTTGACATCGTGGAGGTCGTTGGTTCGAGCCCAATACCACCCACCAGTTTTATAAATAAAAATACCGGCAAATGCCGGCTTTTTTATTTTTCGTTTTCAAACACCGCAAAATTCTTGGCCGGTGTTTTTTTAAGAAACAGACTAACCACCCGCATGATTCCAGTTGCCGAACGCAATTGAATCATCTTGTTTAATTCAATAATATTTTTTTCAACATCATATTGTGAAAAATCATCTTGGCAAAAATATGATGTATATATAATCAGCGATTCCAGCAACCAATCTCCTTCTATATTTTGTGATGACACATATGTTGAAAATCTTGCTAAATCAGAAAACTTCTTTACGATTTCATCAACTTTTGAATTACGCACAAAATAACCAATTGGATTCAACGACACCATGCGCAACATGGACAAATCTTGCGATAATTTTGCCTGTCTTTTTGGGGATATGCTTGATTTCGCGCGTTGCAGATTGTGTTCGATTAGCTTAACAACCTCGCCAAATGCGATTTTTATTGTTTCTTCAATATCAACACGATGTTTTTTCATATTAACTCTTTGTATTCATCTATGATTTTATCATGTTTTTTCATATTTACCATATTTTTATGTGTTTCTTGCTTTCTGGCATTTTTATTCTATAATGAAACGAATAAAATAATGGGGTGAACAATGGCAAAGAAATATTTGATTACATCGGCATTACCATATGTGAATGGCGATTTGCATTTGGGGCATTTGGTTGGTTGTTGGTTGCCAAGTGATGTATATGCACGTTTCTGTCGTGCACGCGGGCGCGATGTATTGTTTGTTTGCGGGGCCGATGAACATGGCACACCCGCCGTCGTTGGTGCAGCAAAAGAAGGTTTGCCTGTTATTGAATATAACAATAAATACTATGAAAAACATTTACGCGCGGTGCATGATTTTAATTTGTCGTTTGATTTATATGGTCGCACCCATACAGAATTACAGGAAAACCTTATACACGATTTGTTTTCCCGTCTGGATGCCCAGGGGTTAATTGAAGAACGCGAAACAATTCAACCATATTCGGTTGACGATGGAATGTTTTTGGCGGACCGTCAACTTGTTGGCACATGCCCAAATTGCGGCTTTGATGCGGCGCGCGGCGACCAGTGTGATAATTGCAGTGCGACATACGAAGCGACCGAATTAATCAACCCGCGTTCAACAATATCTGGTTCAACAAATATTGAAATGCGCCCGACCAAAAATTTGTTTTTCCTGGCATCAAAAATGCAAGACGAATGGCGAAAATGGTTATTGACACATGCGCCACATTGGTCAAAAACCGCCGGTGCAATTGCACGCGGTTGGGCGGCAGACGAATTACACGACACATCAATTACCCGTGATTTGCCGTGGGGTATTCCGGTAAACAAACCGGGGTATGAAAATAAAGTTTTCTATGTCTGGTTTGATGCGCCATGGGGATATGTTTCGATTTCAATGGCGGCAAACAAAAATTGGGCTGATTGGTGGAAAAACAATGATACATACTATGCACAATTTATGGGCAAAGATAATGTAAAGTTTCACGCGGTGTTTTTCCCAGAACAACAATTGGCAATGCACGATAATTGGAAAACTGTCGACATGTTGAAATCAATGAACTTTTTGAATTTCGAAGGTGGCAAGTTTTCTAAATCACAACATCGTGGCGTTTTCTTGGAAGATGCAATTTCAATCGCACCCGCGGATGCGTGGCGTTATGCGTTAATGGCATCAGCCCCAGAAACAGACGACAATGACTTTACATTTGCGCGTTTTGCCGATGTTGTGAATAAAGACCTGAACGGGATGTTGGGGAATTTTGTTTCGCGTGTGTGCAAACTGACCGCCAAGAATTTTGGGAACAATGTTCCAAAAAGTTCAAAGTTCAAAGTTCAAAGTTCAGATTTAGAAAACCAAATTAATGAAAAAATCACGGAATTGACAACCGCGTTGGATGCGTGTGAATTTCGCGCAGCAATTGTTGCGTTGCGTTCGCTTTACGCAATCGGCAACGAATATATGACAATTAACGAACCTTGGGGCTTGGTGAAAAACGGCGATATGGAATCTGCTGGTGCGGTGCTGAATACCTGTTTCCAATTGATTGATTTGTATGCACGCGTATCTGCACCGTTTATTCCAGATGCAGCCACCAAAATGCAAAACATATTCGGCGGAAAACATGATTTATCATGGCCGGAACACTTTGAATCGCGCATCACTGACGGCGAAGAATTCAGTGTGCCAGAAAACCTGTTTAACCGCATTGACGATGAAACGGTTGCGGCACTTACCGACAAATATGCACCAAAAACGGAAAACAAAATCGTGCCAATCGTTGCAAAAATCGTTGATGTAAAAAATCATGAAAGCCGTGATAACCTGCATATACTTACTGTGAACGATGGGGAACATGATTTACAAATTGTTTGTGGTGCGCCAAATGTACGTGTGGGTTTAATTGGTGTTTTGGCGCCGGTTGGATGCACATTGCCGGGGCAAAAAAAGCCCATTTCACAACGCACCGTTGCGGGTGTGGAAAGTTATGGCATGATGTGCAGTGCCGCTGAATTAGGCGCGGGCGACAACACCGCTGAAATTATCGAACTGGGTGCCGATGCAAAAATTGGCGAAAAATATATGGGGTAATTTATGTTTTACGGAATCACACAACTTTATAAAAACGGTTTTCATTTGAACGATAAAAAAACCGAAGACCAATTGATTGAAACGATGGCATTAAATTGTGGTACAACAAAACGTACAATACGTAAATTGTTCACCACAATTAGAAATCAAAAAACAAAATGAAATTGGTTTTAGCATCTTGCTGTGCACCGTGCAGTGCGGGCGCAATAAAACAACTGGCAGATGGCGAAATCGCCGGCGTTGATGATTTTATTGTATTATTTTACAACCCAAATATTTTTCCAAACGATGAATATATAAAACGCATGAACGAACAAATTCGTTATTGCAAAGAATTGGGTGTAAAATACGCCATTGGCGATTGGAATCATGATGCGTGGCGTGATGCGGTGCGCGGTCTGGAAAACGAACCCGAACGGGGTCGCCGCTGTGATGCGTGCTTTGCATATCGGTTTGCATACGCGCGCGAATTTGCATTAAAAAATGGTTATGATGCGGTGGCATCTGTATTCGGTGTATCACGCCACAAAGACCAATCCCAAGTGGATGCCGCGGCGCAACACACACTGGGCGAAATTGCATATTTACCAATTCGGTGGGATGAAAACCTGCGACAATCAATCGGTCGCGCATCGAACTTTTACCGCCAAAACTATTGCGGTTGCGAATTTAGTTTCCGGAAATCAACAGCACCCACCAAGGAAATGGTTTTAGTTGCGAAATAAATATATGCAAACTATAATTCACATATAAGCATAACAAAGGTAAAGATATGGCAAAGGTTTTTGTTTTTCCAGGTCAAGGCGCCCAAGCCGTTGGAATGGGACGCGAACTTTATGAATCGTCTGCGGCGGCACGCGCCGTGTTTGACGAAGTAGATGATGCGTTGAACCAAAAATTATCAAAAATTATTTTTGATGGTCCAATGGATGAATTAACACTGACCGCAAATGTTCAGCCGGCGATTATGGCAACATCAATTGCAATGTTGCGTGCATCGGGTGCAACATTACCAGAATATGTCGCGGGGCATTCTTTGGGTGAATATACCGCACTGTGTGCCGCCGGGGCCATTTCATTGCGTGATGCGGCGCGGTTGCTGCGCGCACGCGGTGACGCAATGCAACGCGCGGTGCCGGTGGGACGGGGGCTGACCGCCGTTATTTTGGGGTTGGATATTGATGTGGTACGCGATATTTGCGCCAAGACCGATTGCGATGTGGCAAATGATAATTGTCCGGGCCAGGTGGTGATTTCCGGCGCAAAGGAAATTGTTGAAAAAACAATGGAAAAATTAAAGGCCGCCGGTGCAAAACGCGCAATGCCGTTGGCACTGTCGGTGCCGGTTCATTGTCGTATGCAGGTCGCCGCGGCGGACGCAATGCGGGCGGCACTGGATACAATTGAAATTCGTATGCCAAATGCGGTATTCATATCGAACAAAACCGCCGATGCCATGACACAACCAGCCGAGATAAAGGACGAATTGATTTATCAAATGACACATGGTGTTCGGTGGCGTGAATCTGTGTTAAAAATGCACGATTTGGGCATAGATGAAATGGTGGAAATTGGACCGGGCAATGTGTTGACGGGGCTTTGCGGGCGTATTTGTCCGGAAATAAATGCACATAAATTGGAGATATAAAATGTTTGAATTAAATGGTCGTGTTGCTTTAATTACCGGTGCAACCGGTGGAATTGGTGGTGCAATCGCACATAAAATGAAACAAGCGAGCGCAACCGTTGTTGTGTCGGGTCGTAATATCGCAAAATTAAACAGCGAATTTGATGACACATATATCAAGATTCCATGCGACTTGGCGGCGGACGGCGGCGCGGTTGAATTGATGATGAATACGATTGAACAATGCGGCAAAAT
This sequence comes from uncultured Alphaproteobacteria bacterium, assembly GCA_946611025.1. GTDB lineage: Bacteria > Pseudomonadota > Alphaproteobacteria > Rs-D84 > Rs-D84 > Enterousia. Next base: position 14,272 of record CAMOCR010000009.1, read on the forward strand.
TGATATTTTGGTGAATAATGCCGGCATCACACGCGATACATTGTTAATGCGCATGACTGATGAACAATTTGACGAAGTGTTAAATACAAACCTGAAATCGTGTTTCAAATTATGTCGGGCGGCGATTATGCCGATGATGAAAAATCGCTATGGTCGTATTATCAATATGGCGTCCATTATCGGTGTTATTGGTGGCGCCGGCCAGGCGAACTATGCGGCAAGTAAGGGTGGCATGATTGCAATGACCAAGTCAATAGCAGCCGAGGTTGCATCGCGCAACATCACCGCGAATTGCATTGCCCCAGGGTTCATCAAAACCCCAATGACGGATGTCTTGCCAGACGAATTAAAAGAAACATATTTGAAACAAATACCGGCGGGTCGCTTTGGCGAACCAGACGATATCGCAAACGCGTGTGTGTTCTTAGCCAGCGAA
>CAMOCR010000010.1 GCA_946611025.1 uncultured Alphaproteobacteria bacterium
GGCCGCCGAAGGTTTGTTTGATACATCACGCAAAAAGCCATTGCCCCGCCTGCCCCAAACAATCGGTGTCGTCACCAGCCCAACCGGCGCCGCATTCCAAGATATTCAAAACCGTTTGCGTGAACGGTTTCCGGTGCGCGTGTTGCTATATCCCGCAACTGTCCAGGGAACAACCGCCGCGGCTGAGGTTGCCGCTGGCATCGAATACTTTAACCACATGAACAATGTTGATGTGATTATTGTCGCACGTGGTGGTGGCGCATTGGAAGATTTACTGCCATTTTCCGAAGAAATTGTCGTGCGTGCCGCTGCGGCAAGTCATATACCATTGATATCCGGGGTGGGACATGAACCCGATTGGATGCTGATTGATTTTGCCGCCGATGTGCGCGCGCCGACACCAACCGGTGCCGCCGAAATGGTCGTGCCAACAAAATTGGCATTGGCGGGGGAAATTGACAATTTCTGGCACCATATATCAAATGCGTTTATAACACGTCTTAGCAACGCGAAACAGCGCATTGAATCAATCACAATCAAAAGTCCACACCAGGTTGTTATGGAAAGTCAACAACGCATTGATGACTTGTCGCGCACACTGGATATCTTGATTTCAACCAAGATGCAAACTGCGAAACAAAAAATTGCCAACATGGATTCGTTTGGCAATATATTGACCCCACGCATGATGGCATTGACACAGTCGGTCGCGCATATGGGACAAATGCTGAACAGTTTAAGTTATAAAAGCGTTTTATCGCGCGGATATGCCATTGTGCGTGACGAAAACGAACAAATCATCACACACAGCGATGGCGGTACCCCAAAATCAATTGAATTTGCAGACGGGGTATTAAAACTGTAAAATATTTGACAAAATGTATTTTATGTACTATATTACAGTGTGTAAAGATATCAACCACCAAAGGAGACAACAATGATGGGAAATTCTGAATCAAAAAAAATTATGGTAAACGGCCGCGAAGTCATCGATCGCACACCTGCAAAAAAATTAAATCCACATGTCAAGGCACAATTGCTGACAACACTGAAACGCGATGACATCGTAATAGAAACGAAACGCGCCCCAGGCAGCGATACGTTCTATATCAAAGATATCACTACTGATAAAAGATTATTTTCGTTTGATTGTGCGTGGGACTATGGTTATTACAGCATAACGATTGGCGGCACAACTTTTGCTGAAATGGACTGGTTTGAAAATGATGGCAACACAAATAAAGAACAACAAGATATATTTGATGTTTTGAAAGCCATCCAGAAAAAACAAACAGAAATGCATGAAATCGCGCAAGGCTTTCAACGCCTGACCCCACAAGAACGTGTGGCTTTACAAATATTAGACACAAAACAAAAATAAAAAATGTCCCGTTTGGGACATTTTTATTTTATCAATGTTTTTGCCGTGGCGATTGATTCCGGAGTGATTTCGGCACCACTGATGATTCGCGCAACCTCGTTCACGCGCTCGTCGCCCGTAATTTCACGAACGGTTGTTGTTGTTTTATCATTTGCAACGGTCTTTTCAATCTTGAAATGATGGTCGGCAAAACCGGCAACCTGGGCAGAATGCGTGACAACCAGTGCCTGTGACTTTTCCGCCAATTTATTTAGCCGCAGCCCAACCGCCGATGCGGTTGCGCCACTGATACCGGTATCAACTTCATCAAAGACGAAAGTGTGTGCATCCGTGTCGGTCACCAAAACAACACGCATCGCCAACATTAAACGCGCCAATTCGCCACCCGATGCCGATTTGTGCAATGGGGCAAAAGGCTGACCGGGGTTGGTTTTAATCATAAATGTCACATCATCAACACCGTTTGCCGATGGCGCAACACTATCAAACGCAACCATAAAATCGGCATTACCCAATTTTAAGTCCGGTAATTCGCCCAACAAACGCGATTGCAGTTTTTTCGCGGCATCGTTGCGCGCCGCGGTCAAATTCGCCGCGCACGTGTCAAATTTTGCACGAAACGCATCAACATCATGCGTCAGTTTGCGTAACATTGCATCACTGTTATCGATTGCGTCCAGTTGCGCCGCCATTTGTTCCAATTTTTCGGGCAATTCGTCCGCGGCGACACGATGCTTGCGCGCGGCGGCACGTATTGCAAACAGACGCTCTTCGATTTCATCAATACTGGACATATCGGTATCAGCTGGCGACAATTGCGCCGCCACCGCCGACAGTATGTCCGCTGCATCATATAATTTTTCGATTTGTTCGGCATATGGGTTTGGATCGGTTTTAATGCGTTCCAAGATACGCGCGACATCAAAAACGAACGCATCCAGCGATTTACCGTTCGGTGCAATCGCCGCCGCTGCATCGGCAACAATTGCCGCGTTCTTTTCCGCGTTCATCATTGCGGCACGTTTGTCTGCCAATTCCCCTTCTTCCCCGGGCTGAACATTTAATGCGCGCAATTCGGCAACATTATGTTCTAAAAATTCGCGTTCATCGGCGGCACGCGCAACCGTTTCGCGCAATTCACGCAATTTGATTTCTGCCGCATGATATTCGGCATATGCCGCACGCGTATCCGCCAACAATTTTTCAAACCCATCAACATGCACCGCGGCAAATTCATCCAATGCCGCACGATGTGTCGATTGGTTTAACAAGCGGTGATTGGCAAACTGTCCATGAATTTCAACCAACGCATCGCCAACATCGTGCAAAACACGCACCGACACCGGTGTATCGTTTATCCATGCGCGACTTTTCCCATCGGTTGCCAGTGTGCGCCGCAATATCAAATTGTCCGCCGCATCAATTCCATTTTCATCCAAGATTGCACGAACCATGTTTGGCGTTGAATCAAATTCCGCCACAACCGATGCCGTATCACATCCCGCACGCACCAATCCCGCATCAGACCGCGCGCCCAACGCCAACGACAACGCGTCCAGCAAAATACTTTTCCCGGCACCCGTTTCCCCCGTCAGCACGTTCAACCCCGCGCCGAATTCCAGATTCAGTTTTTCAATCAATACAATATTCGAAATATTTAACGCGGTTAACATGCCGAAATTATACCCACTTTGCCCAACAAAATTCAAGGGTTTTTACAGTTTTTCCAACGTCCAATCATGCAGCCACAAAATGTACCCCACAACCGTATATTTTGGGTATATTTTACGCACAATTGAAATATATTCGTTCACCTGGGCAACATATTTTTGGTGAAACGCACCTTTGTCGACATCGGTTTTATAGTCCATTATGTAAATCATTTTTTTATCATCGTCTATAACCATGCGGTCGATACGGCGGCTTAGGAAATTACCATTTATATTTGCCGCGATTGGCACTTCGGTCATGGCGTTTGGCACAAAAAACATTGCCAATTCTGGTCGCGATTTTATTTGACGCACAACTTCATCATCCGCGTCCAGCATATTTACAAAACGCATTTTTTTATGCATTTTCGTGCCGGCATCGGTTGCATATTTTTTATTATCAAAATCGGTCAAAATTTCGCGCAATGTATCAGCCATGAATAATCCTTATTTTTTCATCATCTGCCACTGCGCCATCAACGGTCGCCAAAACCCGCCACAACAACGAATGCCAGGATAATTCATTGGCGTTTTTGTTTGATGTATAGCCATAAATATACAACTCATCGCGGGCGCGTGTCATTGCAACATATAACAAACGGTAATATTCCGCCATGCGCACATTCATTGTTGCATCGCGGGCGGTGGCACAATTTTCACTGTGTGTGGTCCCACTTACCCACAGCCATGGTGTTGGCAATGTTGGATTTATTGGAACATTTTTCGGCATTATTTCTGGGGCAATGCCCAAGATATGTTCTGTTTCTGGGATTTTTGTGGTGTCGATTAGAAATACAACCGGCGCCTCTAGCCCCTTGCTGCCGTGAACGGTCGCAATACGCACACCCGATGTTGCGTTCATGTCGCGTTTGATTTCGCTGCCCCCAGTAATAAACCACTTTATAAAATGATGCAATGTCCCCGGTTGTGTGCGTTCATATGCCAAACATATTGTCATAAATTCTTCCAGCGGGTCGATAACCTGTTGCCCCAGTGCCGATATAAATTCGGCACGCGCCCCCGAATTTAACACCCATGAAAAGAACGAATATGGTGCCATTGTTTTTGCGTTTTGAACCATCAAATTCAACCGTTCAAAAATGTCGGGACGCGCATCACGCACGACATCAAAAACGGTTATTTTTGATTCATCGTCACGGTCGCGATTAGTATCATTTTTAATTTTACACAAATCAAAAATATCGGCTTCGGTCAAACGGAAAATTGGACTTTTTAACACACAACATAAACTATAATCATCCGCCACATTTAAACAAAACCGCACCAGATTCATCAGGTCACGTATAGCGGGAAATTCTGGCAATATGACACGATCTGTACCGGCAACCGATACGCCCCGCCGTTTCAATTCGGCAACCAGTGGTGCAACCAATGGCTCACGACGCTGTACCAAAACCATTATATCCTTTGCGGTATATTTTCCGTCGTCCAATATGTTTTGAATCTTGGATACAATATCACGAATATATGTTCCAACCGACACATCATCATTTTCGCGTTTCGCAACGACATTATGCAATTCCACCACACCTGTATCGCCCCGCCGAAAACAAACATGCGGATTGTTATGAAAACCGGTTGTATTCACAACATATTCGTTGCCAAAGAATGCATCGACCGCATATAAAATCGACGATAACGAACGAAAACTTTGTGTCAGGGGTACTTCTGCAATGGTACGCAAATTGTTTTTTATTTGCCGCACAATGTCATCACGACTGGCGGCAAATGCGCGGGAATCTGCGCCTTGGAATCCATAAATCGATTGTTTTGTGTCGCCCACAACAAACAATGTGTTGGGATTATCGCCGGTCTTGCCACCAACAAAGAAATCGCCCACCAACATTTGTAATATATCCCATTGCGATGGCGCGGTGTCTTGCGCTTCGTCAACCAATATGTGCGACAACGATAAATCCAGTTGCGACAAAACCCAGCCCATGACATCAGGCTGTGAAAACAGTTTCCGCGTATATAAAATCAAATCATCAAAATCTAATAAATTTTGTTGGTGTTTTATATCGCGATAAATCATCGTAAATGCCGCCGACAAATCGAACAATGCAACCGTATCACGAAACACATTCATGTTGATATTATATTGATCAATACTATATACGCGTTCCTGTTCGGCGGACAAAAAATCAACCTTTGCCACGTTCTTGATTGGGGTTCCTGTTGATGTTAAATAGGCGGTTTTGTATTTTTCAAAATCAACAGTATTGTCAATGTATTGTTTTGTTAAATTAAAGATGTTTATTAAATAGTTTGCCGGCTTTTTTGATGCTTTTATTGCATCATCGGTCAAATCGATAATTTTTTGTAATTCGGCATGCGAAATATCAACATTTGGCACAATATTCAGTTGCAAAAAATTCTTGGTCGTGTCAATAAAGTATTCGCGATAACGTTCGATATTTTCAACCGGAAAAAAGTGTTTATATTGACCACTGATATCCTTCATTAAATCGGTCATTGAATATTCGCTGATACGACCAACGATATGTGCAAATGCGTCGTTCACACGCGAATATTCGGGCGACAAATTTGATGAGTTTATCAGTCGATTAAACGCATCCTGGAGTAAAACACGTTGATCCATATCCGAAACCAATGACCATGCCGGCGATATGCCTGCTTCAATTGGAAAACGATGCAAGATTTCTTCGCAGAAACCATGAATTGTTTTTATTTTCAGGGCATCACTGTTATCAATATACCAAAAGAATATTGCGCGGGCATGTGCAATATCATCCGCGGTTGCCGGTTTGTTCAATGCAACACCATCCAACAATTCAATCAATTCATCATCGGTTGCAACCGCCCATGTGCGCAATGCTGACAAAATACGATTACGCATTTCGCCCGCCCCCGCGTTTGTGTATGTTAGACACAATACCGCAGATGGTTTTTTAATATCCATGCGGAACAAAATACGCAACAGGCGTTGCACCAAAACACTGGTTTTGCCGGTGCCGGCGTTCGCCTGGACCCATACATTTTCCAGCGGATTTGCCGCCATATCTTGTTCCGGTGAAAGTTGTGGTTTTTTATACATTTATGCCCTTGCTTTATGATTTAGATTCTAGTATAAATTCATCATGGTTGCAAGAACGATATCATTTCGGGGGGATTATAAATGGAAGGACAAGGAACAATGGTTTTAGCAAATACGATTTTATTCTATATTGCCGGTGGTTTTGGAATATTGCTGCTGATTACGTTGGGCATGTTGTTTATGGTATCGCGCAAATCACAACATGTTATGCAATCGATGCTGGATATCCTGATGCGGCCGGAATCTGTGCGTGTCCAAGATGCTAGCCGTGTTTTACAAACCGTTTTGGCGGGCGAAATCGCAAAAATAGAATCTGGTTTCAAGACAATGGTTGACACATTGAATGGTCAAATTGTCCACGCCAATGAATTAAAGCAACAATTGACTGAACAAAACGACAAATTGATTGCAACCGCGGATGATGCAACAAAAAAATTGGTTCAAATGTCGGGACGGTTGGAAAACACATTGGGCGGATTGCAAACAATTGTCGATTCCACGGCATGGGGCGATGTTGGCACCGCCGCAGACAGATTTTCGGCAAATGTTAATGATTTATTGAATAAAATTCACGAAACGACACAGAATACAACCAACCAAGTCACCGAAATCCAATCGCAAATTGATTCGTGGGTTGCAGCGGGCGCAGATTTAAATGAAAAATTGCATAATCAATTTGATTCCAACGCCACACAAATGCAAGACGTCACCGAAAAGACCGAAATATTGTCATCAAAATTAAGCGAAATGTCCCAAGCGACCGTTGATGGTTTCAATAATGTCAAGACGGCATCGGCGGACTATGCCGAAATCATGGATAAAAACAATACAATGCTGGATGGACATTTGAATAAAATGGATGCGTTTAGCAAACAATCCAAGAAATTATTGACCAACCAAACCAACACCATTATGAACACCGCCAATGTTGTATCTGGCCAGGTTAGATTGACCGAAACATCCATTGAAAAACAAATTGAAAAACTGTCAACGGCGGTGGAAACACTGATGTCGTCTGCCACCACAACCGAGGCGTCCATCCGTGGCATTACAAACGAATTGTCGTTGTTGACCAATCGGTTTGATGGTGAAATCAAGGAATTTGCAACCGATGTTGTGTCCGAATTAAAAACGGTGTCTGGTGTTGCAAACATCACACTGGAAAACACCAAGACCGCCGCCAACGCGTTTTCTGAATCGGTTCGCACAATGGGTACCGGCGTTCGCGAAACACTGATTGAAATGAACACCGCGCACACGCAATTGTCGGGACAATCTGAAAACCTGATAAAAATGTCGCGCGAAACGACCGAACAATTGCAACCGTTATCGCAATTGATTGAAAAGTATTATGCAGCCCTGCCCGATTTGTCACGCGATTCTGTGGCTGCGGGCGAAACACTGGGCAAGATTGTTGCCGAATTGAACACGACAATGGAAAAGATGAAATCGACCGTAAATGAATCAACCGACGCGATTTCGGCATCTGCAACAAAACTGGATGAATTGGCGGGCGGTTCACGCCAGCAAATGATTGATTTGATGGCGGACTATGCCAAGGCTGTTGACACCATGCAAACACTGAACAAGCAAATGATGGTGGCGCGCGCATCGGCACCAATGGATGCGATTAAATCTGTGCCGACGCCGCAGTTCGCCCCCGTCAGCGCACGCGACTTTTTAACACAAAGCAACAAAGCATTCGACAAAATGCACGAACAGACCGTTGATTTGACGCGTGCAACCGGCGTTGATATTCCAGACACCATATGGACCAAATATCACGATGGCGACAAGGCAATATTTTCAAAATGGCTGGCGAAAATGCTGACCGCTGCCGACAAAAAGCAAATTCGCGAAATTCTGAAAAACGATGCCGTATTTCGTTCCCAGGCAACACAGTTTGTCCGCAGTTTTACCAAGGTTATGGACGCCGCACAATCGGTTGAAAACCCCGACAAAGTGGCAAGCGCATTGTTAAAAACCGATCTGGGTAAAATCTATACCGCGTTAAAAGGTCATATTTAATATTGACAAAACGCGATTTTTGTGTAGTATTACAACAAAGGACACGCGTTTATGTCAACCCAAAAAGCATCAAAATTGATGACGATTATTATTCCATGCTATAACATAGAGCCGTATATACGGCCATGTTTGCATTCAATTATGGAACAAAACATCATCGACCGATGCCAGATTTTATGCATAGATGATGGATGTACCGATGGCACGACCAAGCATCTGGAACGCTATGCAAAAAAGAATCCCGATATTATTACAATACTGGACCGCAAAACCAAGCGTGGTATTAAAAATTCTGGCGTGTCTGCGGCGCGCAATTTGGGACTGGACAACGCGGTGGGACAAACAATTATGTTTGTTGACGGCGACGATGTAATTGGCGGTATTCCAAAATTTATTCATCACATTGACCGATATTATCTGGCAGAATTTTATGATGCACTGATGTCAAAACCAGATACCGCAATGATTGTCGGCAAAATGGACTATATTGACCCACAATGCACAAAAATCATTTCTACAAAACGTTTTGATACACTGAACAACAGATTGGAACACCAGATTTCAAAAATCGATCAACAACTGGATTTCTTGGATTTACGCATCAGCAGCTGCAATACATTATATCGCACAGAGATTATAAACAAACCATCTGTGGCAGATTGCCTGCGTTTTACACCAAACATGATGTATTTCGAAGATGCCGATTTTATAATGAAATATGCGTTCCGTGCATTGGATGAACAATATCAATATATACTAAATACCACAGAAAAACCGGTATATTATTTTTATCGCAACCGACCACATTCTGCGATGCACAAACTGTCGCCACAACATTCCGAAAGCACCATGCGTTGCTTTGACCGAACAAAAAAGCGGTTGGAATACTATGCGAACCTGCTAAACAAGTGCGAAACATATTTTGGTGCGGACTCACGCATGTATAATATTGCCGCACACAGATATGCAAACAAAACCGCATCAGACATCGAAAAATATTCCAAGCCCGACAATTCTTACAACCAAGAATACAATGGGTTGTTGGACTTTATTCCAAACGAATGCAGTCGCGAATGCATGAATTCGAACTGTGGCGATTGCGGATATCAGTATAAATTAAAATATCTGTGCAACAAACTGATTACACATACAAAATAATCACCCTATTTCGTGCGTGCAATGTATTTGTCTAAAATTCCACGCATACAATCGAAAACCTCGTTTGGGTTCATACGCATACCATTGGACTTAATTTCGTTCACCACAGTCCAATTTTTCGCATTTTGTTGCGCAATTGTTTTATAGACACTGGAAACATCTTCTAATAATTTCAAATCGCTTTCGTGAATGTCTGGTTTGCCGTTTTGATACGCCTTTAACCCCTGGGTGCGCATTGCATATGATATTTGTGCTGGTAAATACAGATAGATGTTATAATCTGGGCGAATTATGCCCATTTGATTAAATTCCATATCTTCCAGATATGCGATTTTGTCTTTCCACTGGTCGCGTGGCAATTTTGCAATTGAAAACGCGTTGCTGTATGTATAGCGGTCAAAAACAACCCATTTGCCCGCATCCAGCCATTTTTTGATTTGCGGCATGTGTGCCTGGCGATCCAATGCATATGGCAACATGGTATATTCCGCCGGTAAATTGCGTGTTCACCAAATTTACCGTTCAAGTAGTCTTTGATAAATCCACCCCAATATGAATTATATTGCGGAAAATCCAGTGTTTCGGTTGCGATGCCCCGCCCGTTCAAATATTCAACAATTTTCATAACTTGGGTGTGTTTGCCGGCTTTGTCTGCGCCTTCGACTGCTATTATCATATCCTTTCCTTTATTACACAAAAGCCCGCAAAACGCGGGCTATAACTATTAATCTTCCAAGAAACTGCGCAATTTACGCGCGCGTGTTGGATGCTTTAATTTGTTCAACGCCTTTTGTTCAATCTGGCGGATACGTTCACGGGTCACGCCGATGTATTCACCAACTTCTTCCAATGTACTTGTTTTGTTGGTGGACATACCGAAACGTTGACGCAGAACGGTTTCTTCCTTGGGGTCCAATTCCGACAAAATTTGCGTGACGATTTTACGCAGATTCTTTTGCGCCGCCGATGTGAACGGATTTTTCGCGGTTTCGTCTGCGATAATTTCGATACGGCTGCTGTCGTCTTCGGTACCAACGGGCGCCTCTAATGAAATTGGTTTCAGGTTCACCTTCATCGCCTTGTGAATCTTGTCCACTGGCAAATAAATAATCTTGGACAATTCTTCGGCGGTTGGATTGCGACCATATTTGTGCATAAATTGGCGCGATGCGCGTTGAATCTTGTGAATATTATCAATCATATGCACTGGGATACGAATCGTACGCGCCTGGTCGGCAATACTGCGGGAAATACCCTGTTGTATCCAGTTGGTTGCATATGTTGAAAACTTGTTCCCCAAACGATAGTCAAATTTATCAACAGCCTTCATCAAGCCGATATTGCCGTCTTGAACCAAGTCCGAAAAATCCAAACCAAGCCCGCGATTGCTGGACTTTTTCGCAAATTTGATAACCAGACGCAAGTTTGCCTCTATCATTTCGCGTTTTGCGCGGGCGGCTTCGGTTTGACCACGGCGCACCAGTTCCACAACCTTTTTATATTCGGCGGTTGGTTGACCGGTTTCATACGCAATTGCGGTGATATCTTCTTGAATTTTCAAGATATCTTTTTCGTGTTTCTTTACAAAATTGACCCAAACCTGACTTTTGGACTTTGCCAGTTTTTTGACCCAATTGCGATTGATTTCGTTTCCGGCATATTCCGCCAAGAAATCATCGCGTTTAATCTTGTTCGCCATTGCCAAACGCAACAATTTCCCTTCTAGCCCCATCAGCAACTGATCGCGTTTGGTCAATTGTTCCAAGATTTCGGCATTACGGTCATCATTCAGGCGAATTTTACTGACATTTTCGAACAATTCCAGACGCATTTTTGCATATTTCTTTTCCAACGCATCGTCTGGTTTTGATGATGTCAACAGATTTTCCAGACGTTTCGCCTGTAATTTCTGCATGCTGTTAAATGTGCGTTTAATTTTCGCGAACAAATCCAGAACCATTGGCATCAACGCTTCTTCCATTACTGGAATTGGCACACCCGATGTACCGCGTGGGGTATCTTCTTTTTTGATACCATCTTCGTCTTCATCATCTTCTTCGTCTTCGTCATCGTCTTCATCGGTTGCAGTTGACTCTTCCAAATCGTCTAAATCATCGTCATCCAGACTGTCGACATCATCAACACCCTTTGATTTCATGGCTTCGGATAATGCCGCCAACGATTTTTGTTCGCTTTCAGATGAATACATAACTTCCAGATTCACGATATAGCGCAAACGAATATCTTCATTCAGCAATTGCTGATACCAATCCAGCATTGCCTGAATTGTCATTGGGCTTTCACACAGACCATAGACCATTAAACGCGATGCGGCCTCGATACGTTGGGCAATTGCAACTTCGCCGGCGGCGGTCAACAACTGAACCGTGCCGATTTGTTTCAAATATGATTGTACAGAATCTTGGACACCCAAAACCAATGTGCCGGTTTGACTGCGTTCCAATTGCTTGGCAAAATGTTCGTAATCTTCATCATTGACATCAACCTGTTCGGCATCTGCATTTAACAGATTGCGTGTTTTATCACGGTCTTCTTCGTCATCATCATCGGCATAGTATTTTTCCATGTCGCGTGAAAAATTGTCTGTTTCCAGCAATTCCAGACCCAAGTCCTGTTTGAAAAAGTCCATGACTTCTTCTTGTTCTTCGTCTGGAACTTCGTCTGCTTCGGTGGCGGCATTAAAATCCATCTGGGAAAAATAGCCGTTTTCCACCGCCGAAGACGCCAATTTTTGAAGATTTTCTGGCAACGAGTCAATCAATAACTTGGTTGCAGAATCCAGTTTTTTTGCCATGTATTGCCCTTTGAATGTGATTATTTGTTTTTCTTTTGCGCTTTGGCAACTGCGTCATGCACCGCCGATTCCGAAACCAAACCCAACACGATTGGGCTTTGAATTTGAATCAACGAATATGATTTGTGTGTTTTATTACGAATTGACGCAACCGTTGGGTTTGTACTGCGCATCAGGCGCGCAACCTGGCCATCGGACAATTCTGGATAGTTTTTCAAAATCCACAAAATACCGCCCAAACGGTTTTGGCGATGCAATTTTGGCGTATAACCAACGCCCTTTTTGTTTTGCGCCTTTTGCGCGGCAACAATTTCTTCGCGCAGGGTCAGGCGTGCATTGGGGTCGGCTTCGCATTTTTCGATATCTTCACGCGTCACCTGACCATTCAAAATTGGGTTTAAACCCTGAATCTTGTATGTTTCGGCATCGGCGATATTTTTTACTTCTAATTCGTGCAGACCGCAGAATTCCGCGATTTGTTCGAACGTCAACGCTGTGTTTTCAATCAACCACAGTGCAGTAGATTTTGGCATATATGGATAATTCATGGAAATTCCCTTATGTTATAACGGCGCTAAATATACACCACAAAACGCAAAATTTCAAGTAATTTTTATATTTTTTATTAAAAAACGAAACCGCCAAGATGGCGGTTTTGTTTATGCCTTTTTAGTCAGTTTTGGGCCGGTCGGCGTGTCGGTTAAAACCCACCCCGCCGCGTCTATTTCCGCGCGCAGCGAATCCGCCGTTGCCCAATCTTTTGCTGCCTTGGCTGCGGCGCGTTTGTCCGCCAGTGCGACAATTTCCGCCGGCGCAGACACTGATTCCGTTGCAATCAACTTTTCCGCACGGTCGATAAATTGCAGCCCCAGCAATCTGTCCACAAATTCAACCAGCGCAGCCTTGGTTGTATTATTCACAGAACCGTCTTTTAATAATTCTTGGAACACAACCAATGTTTCCGCGGTTTTAAGGTTATCGCTGGTCGGCGCCAATAATTTGTCGTGCCATGTGTCATAGACCGCCGCGTCCAAATCGCCCGATTTATTGGCAATTATATCCGCCACGCGCCGCACAATGTTTTTATAGCCATTTGCCGCCGCATCCAACGCATCCCACGAAAACGCCAATTGGCTTTGGAAATGCCCCAATGTTATGAAATAACGATACACAATTGGGTCGTATCCGCGTTTACGCAATGCATCCAAACTTAAAAATTCACCGTTGGACTTGCTCATTTTCTCTTTACCAGATTTGTCCATCAAAAATGCCCAATGAACCCAATATGAAACCCATGGCGCCCCGGTTATTGGTTCGCTTTGTGCGATTTCGTTTGTGTGGTGAATGCGTGCCAAATCTTCGCCACCGGTGTGTATGTCGAAATGGTCGCCCAGTAATTTCATGCTCATTGCACTGCATTCGGCGTGCCAGCCCGGGAACCCAACACCCCACGGTGAATCCCATTCCATTTGACGCTTTTTATCAGTTGGCGAAAACTTCCACAATGCGAAATCGGTTGGATTGCGTTTTAATTCATTGAACTCTACACGCGCACCGGCACGATTACCCGCCAAAGACCCACCTGTTAATTGTCCATATGCGGCAAATTTTGATGTATCATAGTAAATACCATCACCCGGAATTTCATATGTATAACCCAGTGCCTCTAGCTTTTTAATCAATTCAATTTGTTCGGCAATATAATCTGTGGCATGTGGCATTTCGGTTGGGCGCATGTTATTCAAATCATCAAAATCACGCAAGAATTCGTCTGTATAGAACTTTGCAATGTCCCATACCGATTTGTTATCGCGCGCCGCCCCCTTTTCCATTTTATCTTCGCCAGAATCGTCATCATCACTGGTCAAATGACCCACATCGGTTATATTCATAACATGGTGCACATCATATCCGTTTTCAATAAACATACGGCGCAATAAATCATTACGTATCATGCACAACATATTACCAATATGTGCATAGTGATAAACCGTTGGACCGCAACCATAAAAACCAACGTGTCCCGGTACCAATGGTTTGAAATCTTCAACTTTACGCGTCATTGTGTTAAATAATCTTATTTGCATGGTATTTCCCCTGTTGTTTTCCATACGATGATAACGAATTGATTGGTTTATTGCAAACAAAACATGTTCGC
>CAMOCR010000011.1 GCA_946611025.1 uncultured Alphaproteobacteria bacterium
GATTTACTGTACATAGCGCGTTTTTTACTAATCATTATCCACTAACACTAACCACTAATTAATCATCATTTCGTATATCTGGAATGTTGCCACGTGCAGATAATAACACGGCGATTGGGCGTGTAGAATCAAATTGGGCGGTGATGATAAATATAATCATCAATAATGGCACCGACAGGAACATGCCAACAAATCCCCAAATCATTCCCCAGAACACCAAGTTTATTAAAATCGCCAATGTTGACAGGTTTAATGTCTTGCCGGTCAGTTTTGGATCAAGTATATTTCCAAACAATATTTCCAAACCGATTAAACCCGCCGCGGTCAATATTGCCAGATGTATCGATGGACCAACCGCCAATGCAAACATAATTGGTAATGCACACGCAATAATGGAACCGATTGTTGGAATATAATTCATTATGAACATTAAAAACGCCCATGCACCTGCAAATTCCAAACCAATGGCGCGCAGCCATATATATGCCGTCAGCCCCGTCATGCCCGATATAATTGTTTTCATAAACAAATACCGCTTCATGTTTTTATCAACGCTTTCGATTATATATGCATATTTTTTAGATTGGCGTTTGTTTGCAAACAGGTTTTTCATTTTGTTGCCAAATGTTCCCTGTTCAACGAACAAGAATAAAATGTAAATCAAAATCATGCCGACCGATGCAACAATAGATGCCGCCGATGCACCAATGGTCGCAGCGATTTGTGCAAAGTTTGGTAATATGTGTGTGTCCAGTGATACACCGAACGATGTTGATAAATATTCAATTGCGGCGGTCAGTTTCGCCTGAAGCACCGGCAGGGCATTTTGCAATTGTGCAAACATTGGGTGAATGTGTGTTGCAAACACCGATATAACCAACCCAATTGCGCCAATTGATAATATGCGTGATGTCCAATCAAACAATTTTCCAACAAATGATTTTTGTTTGCGATATGGCAACAACAGGCGGAAATAGTCTGCAATGACATTTATCATGTACCATAAAAACAGCGCGATTAAAAAAGGTATGAATATCGAACGACCAATCCATAAAAATCCAATCAATAATAAAAAGAATATCATTGCATGCATGTTTATCCCCCTATGATTTTTCCGTTTTTGATTTTTGTTGTCGATGTTGGATTTACTATTCTGGTAAATTGCGACTGATGCGAAATAAATAAAAATGTTGTGTCGTGCATGGCCGCAATTGTGTCGGCAATTTGTTTTTGTGTGGTTGCATCTGCGCCAGAATCGGGTTCATCCAGAATTGCCAATTTCGGTTTTGTCATAACCAGTTGCATCAGCATTAAACGTTTGCGTTCGCCCCCAGAAAAACCAACATTAATATCGCGGTTTAACCAATCGCGTGGAATGTCCAATTGTTCGCGTACAGATTCAATTTGCTGTAAAAAATCACCCATGGATAAATCGCGACCGGTTTCAAAATGCGTGTGTGCAACGCACGAATGTTTCAAGAAACTAAGCACCGTCAGCCCTGGTATTTCTGGTACATTTTGCGCACCGATGAACATGCCCAACAATGCGCGCGTTGTGGTGTTTTCATTTGTGACATCTTTGCCATCAAAAATTATTTTACCAGAATTTACCGTATATTCGGGATTGCCAATAATTGTTTGTACCAATGTTGATTTGCCCGAACCATTTGCACCAGACAACAAGTGTCGCGCGCCACGCGTGATGCACAGATTGATGTCGTGCAGCAATTCGCGCCCATCCATTGATACGGTTAAATTTTTTATTTCTAACATTTATTTCCCCGTTATATTTTAATGCGACAATGCCATTTGAATCAACTGCTTTGATTCAACCAAGAATTCCATTGGCAGACGCGCAATAATTGGTGATGCCGCCGCGCCGATTATCAGTGCCGTTGCGGTGTCTTCATCCAATCCCGATTGCATCAAAAATTGTAATTGCGTTTTATCGATTGCGCCGGTGGTGGCTTCGTGGCTTTGTGTGTTGTCGCCATTTGTGTGAACGATTGTTGGCAATGTGTTTGCGGTTGCGTTGTCACCAATTATTCGCGTATCACATTTTGATGCATTTTTACCGCCATGTCCAGAAAACGAAACCATGCTGCGAAATGTTTGATTTGAATTGTCGGTTGCAACGCCATATGACAAAATATTTGATACGGTATTGTCGCCAATATGAATCATTTTTGTACCCGTGTCGGCACATTGTCCGGCGCGTGTTATTGATAATGAATAAAAGTCGCTATGTGCATTGTTTCCGCGCAAAATTGTAGATGGATATTTCCAAGTTAGTGCCGATCCAATTTCAACCTGGGTCCAATTTAATGTTGCGTTTTTATCACACCGACCACGTTTTGTTACAAAGTTCAAAATGCCACCAGATTGCGTGCCGTTTTTGTATTCACCAGCATACCAATTTTGCACCGTTGAATATTTCACTGTTGCGTCATCATGCACAACAATTTCAACAACACCACTGTGTAATTGGTGGTTGGGGCGGCGGGGGGCAGAGCAACCCTCCATATACGATAATTCTGCGCCGGTGTCGGCGATAATCAGTGTGCGTTCAAATTGACCAATTTTTGCGGTTTCAATTCTAAAATAACTGGCCAAATCAATGGGGCATTTTGTGTGTGGTGGAATATATACAAATGTGCCGTCTGAAAACACCGCGGCATTTAATGCGGCAAAGAAATTATCGTTTGCCGGCACAACCGACCCCAGATATTTTTTTACCAATTCTGGATATTGTGTGACCGCATCGGAAAATGGTAAAAATATAATTCCCAATTTTTCTAATTCGGCGGTGTACGATGTATGCACAGATTTACTGTCGATAACCGTGTCGGTCGCCATGCCCAGTAATGCGCGTTGTTCTGATTCGGGCAAACCCATTTTTTCATATGTTTCTTTTAATGCAGAATTATCGATTGGTTTGCTTTCATTGTAATAATTCAATTCATCATAGTTTATTGGTGCATATTCAAATTCAGCCCAATGTGGTTCACGCATTTTTTTCCATGCGCGAAATGCCGCAATGCGCCAATCGCACAGCCACGCCGGTTCATTGCGTTTTTGTGATATTTCGCGAACAAGATTTTCGGACAGTTTATTCATTGTCTTGTTGTTTTGCCAGTGCGTTTGCCTGGGCAAAAAATGTCAGCGATTGCCCCAGCAAGCCGTCTGTAAATGTTGCCGCCAAAATGCCATCTGGTTCGGTTTTCGTCAGGTGTTGCAACAAAGAATCTGCACGTGCGATATAGTTTTCGATGTTGCGTGATACTTCGGAATTATTTTTAATCGCGCGGCGCAATTTTTCCAATGCAAATGGGTTTTTCGCATATTCGTCCATAATGCCGCCCAATGCGCGCCACAAGGGGTGCTCGTTTGTGTTGCGTGGCATGATGTTTATTGCCGCCATAATTGGAATCAGGTTTTGTAATAAATCTTGGTATATCATTTCGGCGTTTTCGGCGACCGCGTTCGTTGCAGACTTTGTTCGCAGGACCGATTGCATTTTTACAATCAAGTTATATTGAAATTCCAATGTCTTGTTCACATTTTTCATGTTTGCGTTTATACGAAACAAGACGACCGTCATGACGATTGAAAAAACAATCAATGTGCAAATTCCAACTAAAATCAAAGTGTTTTCCATGTAAAATTACCCCTGGGTTATGTTTGTTCGTTTACAGTATAACATCTTTTATCGATTCGTGCGATTTTATCTTGTGGGTAAAAAATTTCTTTGTTTCGATTGTGTTTTAGGTCTTGCACAGATTCGGTCAAATTGATATAATAAATACATTAAATAAGGAAAAGAAAGGAAAACCAAAATGTTCCGCAAGATTTTAATTGCAGCAATGTTCGGTTGTGCGGCGGGTTATTGCTTTGCCGCAACGGAAACCGCAATGCCCCAGGTCGTCACATCCGAAGTTTTTTATAAAACCGATAAAACGGTTGATGAAAACCAGTATGTCGAACAGCAAGACACGTTTACCGAACAATATGCCGAAGTGCCGGCGTGGCCCATCGCGGGGTCTGATGCCGATGTTGAGGTTTCGTGTTCCGATGGCGCATGCAGCAAAGATAAACAAAACGACAATATCCGCATCGTTTCCAAGATTGGTTCAGATTTGGTTGTTGAAAACAATTTCAACCTGGGCGCACGTGGTGACTTTTCTGGTTGGTCGGGTGGTGCAAACATGCTGCATGGCAATCAAATTCCGGTCGGGTTTGATGATGAATGTGCGGGTGGCGCCGAAATGCCCTTGTTGCATCGCGAAGTTTTAGAAGACGATGGTGCAAATGTTTTGGTTATGTCGCGCAGTGGTCGTAAGAATTGCAAGAAATATGCCGATGGGTATTCTGCGTATTTGGCAAAAACCGGTTTAAGCAAGGCGGAAATCGCAGAATTGAACGCAGGGTCCAGCACCGCGGCGACAGATGCCGAAATTGGTGTTGATGTGTCGGCTGATGCAGAGGCGCCGGCGACACTTACCGACCAGGTGCGTTCGTGGGTTGTTGCAAATGGCCAGACATTACGCGAAGTTTTGCAATCATGGTGTGACAAAGAAGGTTGGGATTTGGTTTGGACAACATCACGTGAATACCCAATCGAAGCCAGTGCGGTATTCAAAGGACGCTTTGTTGATGTTGCATCGGCATTGGTTCGTAATTTTGGTCGTGCAACACCAATTCCATATGCGAAATTTTATAAAGGGAACAGGGTCTTGGTTGTATCAACCACAGAAGAATAATAATAAAGTGTATGTTTGACCGTAGGAGAAAACACATATGATAAAGGCGATGAAAATATTTGTTGTATGCATGATGTCGGTTGCGGTACTGACGGGGTGCACCAGACGAGAATCTGCAAAGGTTGCGGCGTCGGTTGATCGTGACTTTGTTAACGCATATGATGCATTTGAAATGTCGAAAAATCCACGTGCCAAGGTTGCCAGTGGCGACACGGTTTCTATGTCCGAAGGGGTTTGGTTGGGCAATAAATCAATGGTCTTGGAACATAAAAACAAATTGCCATCGCAGTTCGAAACGGATACCGGTGTGACAATATTATTAAATGAACCCGTGACATTACAGGTTTTGGCAAATGACATTAATTCAATAACCGGGTTGCCGGTCAAGATTGACAACCAGGTTAATTCAGAAAAACTGAAAAAGACAATGAATATCGCGTATACGGGTAAATTGTCGGGCCTGTTGTCCCAGGTGGCAACCGATTTAGATTTGTTATGGTATTATGATAAACAATCGATTGTGTTTTATGAAACAGAAACGCGTACATTTACATTGTTCGCCCTGGGGACCGAGGTTTCGTATCAAACAGCCATGAATACCGATGATGGCAACCAGGTGTCTTTGGAATCGACATTAAAAGAATGGGACGAAGTAGAAAGCGCAATTTCTGCGATTGTTGGAAAATCAAGCAATGCAGACTTTACGGTGTCGCGCAGTTTGGGAACAATTACCGTAACCGCGCCGCCATCGATTTTGGCGCGTGTCGGTGATTATATTGAACGCCAAAACAAACGCTTGTCGCAATTGGTGACAATTGATGTCAAGGTTTTGCAGGTGTCGATATCGAACGATTCGGCATTTGGTTTGAATTTGGCGGCGGCAATTAATGCGACATCGGGGTTGAATATCGTTGCAAATCCCAAGAATAATTTGGCAACAACCGAAGCCAGTTCTATGAATATCGCGGTATTGTCAAACACAGTATCGGCATTGACCGGCGCGACACATACGGTTAACGGTGCCGAAGTTGCAGGTGCATATACCCAAGACGATATTATGAACGGGTCTTTGTCTGGTGCCGCGGGCACTAATGCACTGATTCAATCGTTGGCAAAACAGGGCAAGGTGTCGTTGGTCACAAATGTTGGTGTCACGACACGTAATAACCGTGTGGCACCTGTGAACAATACGCGTACGACGGGTTATATCAAACGTTTCGAATCGCGCAACTTTACAACGGTCGAATCGTCAACTGTTGACCAAGACGATTTGGAAACCGGATTTTCAATGCAGTTGTTGCCAAACATTTTGGATAACGGTAAAATTTTGTTGTTATTCCGGATGTCTGTGCGTGAATTGTTAAAAATGTCAACCCAGACAATTGGCGAAGTCACATTGCAATTGCCAGAAGTTGAAGAACGTTCGTTCATGCAGGAAGTCATTATGGAATCTGGCCAAATGTTGGTTGTGTCCGGATTTGAAAAGCAGAACAACAGTGACACCCGCTATGGTTTGGGTGACCCAGACTTTATGGCGTTGTCTGGTTCGCGTGAAACCGCATCACAACGTGATGTATTGGTTGTTATCTTGACGCCGCAGGTGTTGATAAGCCCGATGGATGCGGAACGCACAATTCAACAACATTGGGGTGCACCATTAAATTAATTGTAAAAAAAAATAAAAAACCCGCAGAAATGCGGGTTTTTTTAATGCATTTTTTGCTTTACAGACATATTGAAATTTTAGTACGATGAAAACACAAGGATAGGATTTCAGCCGTGACGAAGTGGCCACTTTGTCTTGGCAAGAATAGAGGAGAAGAGATCACAAGAAATTTAAGTTTTATAAATAAAGCGGTTGAGATTTTTAAACATAGTTTGAATCAGCAATCTGTTTTTTAATTATAAAATCGTGGTTTTTTGTGAATATTGTTCATTTTTTGGACGCAAAAAATGAATACAGATGTGTAGAAAAAGATATATGAAACCGGTTCGTATTATCTTGATTGGTTTATTATGTGGGGTTGTTGCCACGGCGCGCGCTGATATTGCCAGCGTGCAATATGTTCAATCAATTATTTCAAGTCTGGACAAGGGACAGGTTCAACCAAATTGGAATCAAACCGATTCGACGGCGGCGGACTTTATTCAAAACAAGCCCGCGATTCCAACCGTCAATGACGGTGTGCTGACTATCCAGAAAAATGGAACAACGATTGACACATTTTCTGCCAACGCATCTGGAAACAAAACGGTGAATATCACGGTGCCGACAACCGCCGCTGATGTTGGTGCGGTTCCAACCACCAGAACAATCAACGGTAATGCACTAAGTGCGGATGTCACATTAGATGGTGCAGATGTTGCATTGACTGGATATACAAAACCAAATGCCACGGGTGCGGTTGCCGCAACCGATACTGTTAATGCCGCAATTGGAAAATTGGAAAAAGCATTAGACGGCAAACAGGCTACTGGTGATTATGTTCCAACAACACGTACGGTCAATGGACATGCGTTATCAGCCGATGTGACGGTGACCAAGGGTGATGTTGGTTTATCAAATGTTCAAAATGTTGATACAACGAACGCGGCGAATATAAGCAGTGGGACAATGGATGTTGCGCGTTTGCCTGTTGGTACAACAAGTGGTACAGTTGCGGCGGGTGACGATGCCCGATTCAATACGGTACCAACCACACAACCATCGGGAACGCCACCGACCGGTCAGGTGTTTATCTGGTTTAATTAATAGTTAATATATTTATAATGTATAAAAAAACATCCCGATAGGGATGCTTTTTTAATAACCAGAATTGGCAGAAAAGTTATGCCATTTTTGCAACTTTCTTGGTCAAACGTGAAATCTTGCGCGATGCGCGTTTTTTTGGCATAACCTTGCCAGCAGATTTCATCAGTTTGCTTTCCGCAGCGCGTGTTGCAGCAACCGCCGCCGCTTTATCACCAGATTCAATTGCCTTGACAGACTTTTTAACCGCTGTTTTAACCGCACTGCGACGTGCAGTATTAACAGTGTTTTTCTTTTCTGTAACCAAAATTCTTTTTTTAGATGACTTGTGATTTGCCACTTTATTTTCCTTTTATTTTCGTCACGTTTTTGATATTTTATAGAAAAGAAACATAAAATCAAGGAAAAATAAAATGATGTACATATTAATATTAGTTATTTCTTATTTGTTGGGGTCGATTCCAATGGGGTTGTTGCTGACACGATTCGCAGGCAAGGGCGATTTACGCAAGGTTGGTTCTGGAAATATCGGCGCAACCAATGTTATGCGGGTCGGTGGTCTGCGCATGGCGGCGGCAACATGGATATTGGATATGGCCAAGGTTATAATATCGGTGCTGATTGGTAAGGCATTCGGCGATGTTGGTTTTGGTGCATGGTGCGGTTTCGTGGCGATTGTCGGGCATTGTTTTCCGGTTTGGTTGCGCTTTCGCGGGGGCAAGGGTGTGTCCGGTCTGTTTGGGTTGATTTTGGCAATTTCACCGTTGTCCTTTGTATTTATTGGAATTGAATGGTTGATTGTGGCATTGACCAGTGGATATTCATCGTTGGGGGCGATAACAGTGTTTTGTTTGGCACCAATATTTGGTTTTGCAATTGATGTAAATGTCGGGTTTGCATTCTTGGCAACGGTTATTTTAAGTTTGATACGCCATCGCGCGAATGTAATTCGATTGATTCATGGTGACGAATCGCATATCGAATGGAAATGGAAAAAATAACAGTACGCACCATTTGGTGCGTTTTTCTTGCTTTATTTTAAGGCGATTTTGTGATATAATGTCACATAATAAAAGAGGGAGTTTTCAATGAAACGATTTTTGTCATCGTTCGTTGCGTGCATGGTTGCGCTGGTGGTGTTTGGTGATGCAAATGCGGCACCAGGTGTTTCAACGGGCCGTTTGGGTGTTCAAAAAAATGTTATGTCTGCGGCGCGTATGCCATCTATGCCGACATCGTCAATTGGGGTTGGGGCTGTTAAAAAAATTAACACATCTGCACCGGTTGCCAAAGATGAACCAAAAACCGAACCCGACACACCAGACGAACCGGAAACCCCGTCAAAAGATATGCGTGAAAAAGAACGTGCGGCATGTATGCAAAATAATATCGGGGTTGGTAATACTTTCGTTTGGGCATCACGGTACAGTGATATTTCTGGATATACAACAATGATAGAAGATGTTGAAAACCCAGAAAACAATACATGTTTTGTTCGCGTTGATGTTAAATCAACCGACCCGAAAATTGATTTAAGCGATATCCCAGGCAAATATTTTGAAATGGGGCGCACAATTGAATGCGGTTCATGGGTTGATGAATCAATGTTGGAAAAACGTATCTTGGATGCCAAGAAAAACGCGCGCACATGGGCAACTGTGGGTGGCGCCGTTGGTGGTGCCGCATTGGGTGTTGGTTCCATGGAATTGTTTGGAAACAAATTGATTGATGGTGCCGTCCAGGGTCAAAAAAGCACAAAGTTGTCGGCCCAAGAACAGTTCGTTTCATATGTTATGACATTGGACGAAGCGAAGCGTAAAGAAATAACAGATTATGCCAAAGAGATGCAGAAAAAATGTGATAGTTGGTCATATGGTGTCAAGCCGGCTGCATGCAATGGGTTGGATGTTGGTGATGGCGCATATGTTCCATATGATTATATCGCGAATATATCTGTGAAATAATTAAAAGTGCGCCATGGGCGCATTTTTAATTGCCGTATTTATGCAAAATTCATATAATTTGCGCATGGATGAATTATTCAATAAATTATTGATTTTACGTACCCCGGGTATTGGTCCGGTAAAATATGCAGAACTGGTTTCGAAATTTGGTTCGGCACAAGCTGCGGCGCATGCTGTTGCCGCGACCGATTCGGTGCGCGATGCGGTTTTGCGTGAAATGGACGCCGCGGCGCAATTACATATTAAATATATATGTGATGATGATGAATTTTATCCGGCACAATTACGCGAAATAAAAAATCATCCACCGGTGATAACCGCGCGTGGAAATATCGATACGCTGAAAAAGCGTGCCATTGGTATGGTGGGAACCCGACATGCAACCGCCGCCGGAATGACATTTATGGCAAATTTGGCATGTAAATTTGCCGAACATGGGTTTGCGGTTGCCTCTGGCATGGCAATGGGAACCGATACGGCGGCACATCGGGGGGCGTTGCGCGCAGATGGCAACACACAAACAATTGCGGTGTTGGGTGGCGGGGTTGATTACATATGGCCAATTGAAAACGAATCGTTGTATTACGAAATTATTGCGCGTGGCGTGGTAATCAGTGAAATGCCCGTTGGGTTTAAACCACTTGGGTCAAATTTTGTTCAACGCAATCGTTGGATTGCAGGAATCGCAGAAAAGCTGATTTTAGGCGAAGCAGACACGAAATCAGGCAGCATGACAACCGCACGATTCGCAATCGAATCGAATCGGGAATTATGGGCAATACCGTCACATCCCGCAGATTCGCGCAGCATTGGTCCAAATTCATTGATTGCAGATGGACTGGCAAAACTGTGTCGTGGCGAATCGGATTTTTTTGGGACGGATAAAAATGTAAAAAATTTAAAACCAGAAAATAAAAATTCCGAATCGGAAAATGACGTTTTAGATAAATTAGGAACAATTCCATTGTCTGAATCTGTATTGGCACAAATTGTCAAAAAAAGCATTTCGGAAATTAAGCGTGATTTGGTGGTGCTGGAATTACGCGGTGTTGTGAAAAAAGTTGATGGTGGATACATCAAACTATGATTCTTTTCTTGTATATACAGTGTATATACAAAGCGCGGAAAACGGGCGAAAAAACGAATCGTTGTCAAAAAATAAATCTTAAATTTTTTATCAAGATTTATTTGCAAATGAAAAATTATCTTATAAATTGTTTTCTGTAATCCAAACGATTGATTCCAATCAATCAAACCAAGCGGGACGGTTCTGGATTTAATATAAATAATTCAGGAATCATCCCCACATGCGAGAGGGTAAAGTAGGGCACAAACATAAACACTAAATTTTTTCAAAATTGGAAAAATTTGGCGTTTATGTGCGGGTGACTTTTATACTCATTTCGCACGGGCAGGAAACTCTTTTAGGGAAGGAAAGGAGAAACGACATGCAGGTAGCGGCAACAAAACAAATGACAAACTTGGAAAACATCCATGGGGCCATTGCCGCGAAAATTGATACTGCTGCGTTTTCAACTTGGATTGCCCCACTGGATTTCGAAATTTCAAATGACACATTGGTATTGCGTGCAGTAAATCAGTTTTCAGCAGATTATGTTTCATCTGTTTATGAAAATGTTTTGACCGATGTTGCGGCATCGTTCGGTTTGGCATTAAATATATGTGTGGGTGGTGCGGCAAATGTTCTGTCGATTGCAAATGATAATGCGGCACAATCATACACACCGGCGCCATCGGCGACAAATGCGGCGGCGTTTGATGCATTTATATCATGTGATGAAAACGCGTTCGTTTTGTCGGCATGTAAAAAGGTTGCAGCGGGTCATGTTTCATTTTGCCCGCTGTTTATTTATGGTGCATCTGGTTGTGGCAAGACATTATTGGCGAACTGTGTTCGTGATGCATCGTCAAATCGCGTTGTTATGATGACGGGTGGTGGTTTTGTTGCCGAATTCACACGCGCATTACGTGACCACAAGATTTTTGCTTTCAAAGATTATTGCCGCAATTGTGATACATTTATATTGGATGATGTTGATGCGCTGGCGGGCAAGCGTGCAACAACCGAAGAATTTTTACAATTGTTGATTGATTTGCGCGGGGCGGGTAAAAACGTCGTGCTGACATCAAGTACAACACCGAACAATTTAACCGGTTTTGATCGCCGCGCACAATCGCTGTTTGCATCGGGTTTGACCGCAGATGTTGCGATGCCAAATGAAAATGTAAAGCGTGTTATGTTGATGCGTGGTGGGGTATCGGCTGATGTTGCGGCGGCATTATCGAATCGCATTGCTGGCAATGGTCATATGGTGTCTGGGGTTGCAAATAAAATTCATGCATATGCTGAATTGATGAACACAAAAATCACAATGGATATTGCCGAACGTTTATTAGCAGACACATTGAAAAAATCAAAAACACCAATCGCAATGGTTCGCGACATGTGCGACAAATTGGGTGTGTCATATGATGCGATTTGTGGTGCGGGCCGTAGTCGTGGCTTGGTTATGGCGCGTGGAATTATGATGACGGTGTTGCATGGTGCAACAAAATTGTCCTTGGCGGAAATTGGGAACTATGTTGGTGGGCGCGATCATGCAACGGTGATGTATGCATTAAAGCAAATTGAAAAACAATCGGCGGCCGATTTGGTGTTGTGCGCACAGATAAACGATATGATTGCGGAATATAAATAGAAAGTTCAAATAAGCATAACAAAAAGTTTCTTTCTTGTTTGGTTGTTGTAAAATCCGGTGTTCGCACCGGATTTACTTTCCATTTGGTAATCGCGATA
This sequence comes from uncultured Alphaproteobacteria bacterium, assembly GCA_946611025.1. GTDB lineage: Bacteria > Pseudomonadota > Alphaproteobacteria > Rs-D84 > Rs-D84 > Enterousia. The sequence continues at coordinate 12,292 of CAMOCR010000011.1, forward strand.
AAATGTGATAAAATATAGGTAAAATGTAGGCCCGATAATATCGGGAAAGGGGGAAATAATGAAAAAATTACTTATGTTTTTGTGTTGTGTATTTATGATGAACGGGGCGTGGGCGGCTGGTGATTGTCCAGCATCCTTTATTCAATTTCATGGGACACAGGGACCAAATGATGATGAATTTTTATATAGCACAGTCAAGGCACAAAATTCGGCAGTTGATGGTTTTAAAACATCTAAATCGTTTAATTTGACTGGCGGAAAAGTGTTTGAATGTGATAACCAACAGGGGTGTATGAATGGAACACGTGTTTATGTCGGTGCAAATGATAATTATGCGTTTGAAGGCGATAGAGTTAATAATTTGATTTTTGAGTGTTCTGTTGGGTTTGCAGATAAGTGGATTAAGCATTCATATACAGAATGTCCAGACGATAGAATCAATGAAACATATCGGGTTAAATTCGTGAATACAAATGATGCAGATTGTCTTCCGGTCGGCCCGTATAATTATTGTTGTTTCACTGGTGAACACAGAAGTTGTTTAGAGGCACAAAAACGAGGCGAACCTGCAAACTGGACACAGTCGAAAACATGTAATTGTGGCGATAAACATGTATGGAATAGCAAAACAGGTCATTGTGAAAAGAAACCAGATAACGGTGGCGGGAACAGTAGTAGTTGTAAGAATATACAAGAGAAAAAAGCATGTTTGGTTGAGGGGGAAAAAGGTATCGCTGATTGGAATGAAAAAACCTGTTCTTGTAAATGTAAACCAGGCAAAGGCACGTGGAATAAACAAAAGTTTATTTGTGAAGATAAACAAGAAACCAAAACATGTCGTGAATCACGTAAGACAAATGCGGGTAAAGCATGCTGTGATACGCCATATTTGAACAATTGGGATGAAAAAACACAGACATGTACATGTGGTGCCGGTGAAAAGTTCGAAATTTATGACACAAATCATGGACGTTGTGTGTCAAAGGGTGATGGCGTGACACCGGTAGAACCAACGCCGAGCCCAGAGAGTTATACATGTCTGGATAACATAGCAAAAGATATCAATGTTAATGAACATGTAAATTGCCTAGATGCCAAAAAGGCATATGAAGATGTGTATGCTTATTGCACAGATTGCACCACAGACAAATGTGCAGGATATAGTGCCATGTTGGGTAAATACAAATCTGCATTGACGGCATGTCAAAGCAGTTCGGGCGCATTGAGTATTGAAATTGAACGCCTGAGAGGCGAGATTGCTGGAAAAATTGCGGGGTGGAAAGATACATTGTCGGTATGGAAAGACAAGCAGGGTAATTTTAACACCGCGCGTCTGGCATCGGATTCAATCGCGGGTGTTGTGCTGGGTACCGCCGGCGGTTTGATAACCAGCCATGTTGTTAAAAAGAGTCAGGTGAAATCTGGCTTTGAAGATATCAATTGCGTAATTGGTGGTCAAAAGGTCGCCGATTGGCACGATGAATTTACAGTTGGTATAAAATAAAAAATGCGCCATCGGCGCATTTTTT
>CAMOCR010000012.1 GCA_946611025.1 uncultured Alphaproteobacteria bacterium
TTTTATTTTTTCGCCGAACGCGTATGTTGGCTTTTTATCAGGCGCAATATTGATGTCCAATCGTTGTGCTGGTTTATAAATGAATGACGACTGTCGGGGAATTCAACGAATCGCATTTTTGCCACCGGCGCATACGCATTTACATCTTGGTAAATTTTACGCATATTTTCAGCCGGCGATTTTCTGTCTTTGCCACCGGCAACCATTGTGACCGGTATATTATACTGTGCCATTAAATCGGGCCGCGGTTTCAAATTGCTTAAATCATCAAAGAACGATGGATATACCGAAACATATCTGTTTTCTTTTGTAATGTCTAAATCATGCGGACTAATCAAACCAATTGGACTGACGTAATATTCTTCTGCTGGGGTGTCTGGGTATTGATAGTGTTTCATAAACCACTTGGTAAAATCGTTCCATTCCCGAACAACAAATGGCGCAAACAAAATCGCCCCCGAAAAGCCAATTGGTTTGTTTTGCTGAACACGACGATTAAAGACCTCCAACGTGCCGGCACCTCCCAACGAATGTCCAACAACACATGTCCACGCACCAACCGACATTTTTTCGATTATTTCCAGCCCCGCATCCATCAAATCCATAAATTCCGGCAATGTATTTTTTTTCGCCAATTCATCTGTGTATTCATGTTGAAAATCACCCAGAAATGTATCCAGCGCATATATGTTATATTTGTGTGACAACGCCCAATATGTCGTCGCACACATCAACGGTTCAATGTTTGTATTACTGGCCAGACCCGGCACCAAAACAAAATTGCCACGTGACGATGCGTTTTTTATTTCATAGTGTGTTATATGTCCAGTTGTGGCGACATTTGTCTTGGATGAAAAATCCATTTTCCATGCGAACGATTTACCCTTTAATTCGGGCAACACATCCATAAAATTTTGCGGTATAAAAACATCCTTTAGTGGTTTCATTTTTGTCGTTGCAATATATATGTGCGTAACGCAGTATCTGGTTTCCTGTGGTTGTATGTGTCTTTGATAAATTCCACCGTCGCCCATGGCGCAACACTTTGGGTAATGTGGTTCATCATTGTTTCCAATCTTGCGCTGGCCCCAGATGCATATTCGGTATGCAGCATAATTTGACCATGGCGCGCAACAAATGGTTTCAAATTTTTTAGCAATGGCATTACATAATCATCATCTTGGTTATACGATAAAATATTCGACAAATAAATCTGGTCATATTTTTTATCCAGACGCATGTGCAACTGTTGCAAATCGGTCCAATAAAAATTTCCACCTGTTTGATTTTTGCGCATCGCGTCATAAACATCACGCGTTGGCAAACATTTACCAAACCCATTGTCAGTCGCGTCACGAAATATTTTGCAACCATACATTGCATTGACAAAGCGCATAATATCTGGATGTACAACATTTGATAATTTCATATATGATAACACATTGCTGGTTTTGTCGGGCATGCTCTGCAACAGCATCAACAATGTTCCAACATAATCATCGTATTTCATATTTGCACGAATTGCAGTTTTTTTAATTTCATGAATAACATTTGCGCAATACGAAATATCAAATGTATCAACAACACTGGCACCATGCGCCGCATAAAACAATGGCTGGTCCCCAGACCCCACCACCGTCAACACCCGCGCATTTTCAATTGGGTTCATGTGTTGCAAAACATCATACACAAATTCATTGTTAACAACATACGCCGGTGAATATTCTGCAAACCCACGATAGCGAAAATTGCCATTTTCATCATATGCTAAACGTGCGCGGTTCAAATTTATCATGTATGCAAACTAGCACAAATTCCCACAATGTCAACCATACAACACGCAAATAAAAAAACCACCGCATTTGCGGTGGTTGTTTTTTAATATTGAAAAACGACCGCCCAATTCCAATCGACGCCACAATTATACATGATATTGCGAATACAATTCGCCTTGGCTTCGGTATCTGCACACATAATTGTTCCCGAATTGCCACCAGCTGCCAATGTGCATACACGCGTTATTTCTTCTTGTGAAATAGATTTTTGTAGACAATTTGTTGCCGCATTTGCAACACAACCGCTGCACGAGTCGAGATTTCCAGCAGCCCCGCCAACCCAGACGCAGTACTTACCCGAATCAATACATAATTCATCGGCATCGGGGGTAAAGCTGTCCGCATTACCATAACACGCACCACCCCAATTAGTAGCAATACCATTTGTCGCCCCCAGTTCAAAAACCCCAGAATTATCCATGTACGCCGTATACGATGACCCCGAATTACTTGTCATATAACAATCACTTATGGATGTATTGGCAAATGTTGATGCGGGACGTGTGGTCGCATGGGCACATTTTGTTGTTATGGTAATTTCACCATTGGCTGTTGATACATAATGTCCATAAACAGGGCATTGTTTACAACTGGCAACAACCGCGTCGCTGGTTGTTCCACTAACCGTACCATAATATCCCGTGTTACACACATTACACGATGCAACACCAACATGTGAACCACTGCCATGATTTGTTGTGTTTGGAGGACATACATAACATGATGTTGCGGTCGATGATGTACGATAATATCCCGCTTTACATACACATGAACTTGACGATGTCGCCCCCGGAGAAGTAGTGGTCATATTTGAACCACATGCAACACACGATGAACCATCTTTATAATATCCAGCTGCACAACCGTATGTGGTTTGTGTATAACCTTGACAATAACCATGACCACCACCCGCATCACTACACTTTAAACATATTAATTCTGACCGCGCTATGCTTAATGTTGTTGCCCGAACGTATTTTAGTCCACTCGATGAATAATAGCCATTTGCGCATGTGTACACACGGTGTGAACCCGTTGTGTCACCACAATCTCTATAGGCATAACCGGTTCCTGATGCGGTAAAACCATACTTACAACACATTTTTGCACCCCACGCGTACGAACACGAACCATCACTGCGATCTAACCGATAATATATATCTGTCACTAGTGATGGGTATGTCGAACTGGTATCACACGAACTACAATCAGAATAATATGAACAATCACTAGATGAATTATATACTAAAACACGTCCCATTGTTGTCTTACAACTTGCCGCCAATGCAGTTGGGCTATTCCCCATAATTGCACCAGAACAAATAGTCTGCGTACTTCCTGAACCTGGGGAATAATCATATAAATGACACATAGTTCCAGCTGACCATGCGTTTACCGAAAACGCAACCATAACGCACGCAACACACAAAGCAACTAAAAATTTTTTCATTAGAATTCCCCCTTTCATCACCACGGCAACCACAGCATTTCCGCGCATTACACGCAAAAACGGTGGTCTAGATTCGGTGTTTTTTCGGTTGACAATTGGGCAGAAAACCGCGTAAAATATGTGCAAAGAAACACCGATTCTAGACCACCGTTTTTTATTTTTGGTGGTTTTTTATTTTATTCTTTTGTTTTTAGCGTGTTTTTTAATATGATTTTTTGTAAAAAAATGTGGGTTTTTATAATTTACCACTACCCCCGGCGCATACGCGCCACCCCTTCGCACAGCGAAGGGGATTTTATCGCGATAACGGCGCGACACCTGCCCCCGTATCGACGTGGGGCGGGATAGAGTCGGCTTGTGAACGAATGTGAACTAGCGACTCTTGGGTGGGGGAATTACAGAACTCTGCACTTTGAACTCTGAACACTTAAAAAAAATCGCCCGATGGGCGATTTTTTTAAACGCGACGCACTTTCTTTGGACGGCATCCGTTGTGCGGAATACGTGTTGTATCGGTAATGCTTTGCACAACCAAGCCCGCATTAGCCAAACCACGAACGGCTGATTCACGACCCTGGCCAATACCACGCATCAAAACATCAACTGTTTTCATACCCATTTCGGCGACCTTTTTACCAACGCTATCTGCAACGACGGTGGCTGCATATGGTGTGGACTTTTTCGCGCCCTTAAAATTATTTGCACCCGCGGTTGCCCATGTCAAAACCGCACCCGACGGATCTGTAATTGTGATACGTGTATTGTTATTTGTCGCAACGACATGTGCAATGCCATGCGATACTTTTTTGATTACTTTCTTTTTAGCTTTTGTAACTGCCATTATTTTTACCTTTTATTTAGATGTCTTCAATTAACTATGGTGTTAATCTCTACCCAAAAATTATTATTTACCCTTGACCGCGGAACCAGCGACCACAACACGTTTACCCTTACGCGTACGGGCATTTGTTTGTGTGCGTTGACCACGAACCGGCAAACGATTACGGTGGCGAATACCACGATATGTTTTCAAGTCTTGCAAGCGTTTAATGTTCATTGCAACTTCGCGACGAACGTCACCTTCGACCTTGAAATTTTGTTCGATGTAATTTGAAATTTTGATAACATCAGCATCCGTCAAATCTTTCGCGCGCAAACCGTCTTTTAATTTCAACGCTTCACAAATCTTGGCGGCGCGGGCCGGTCCAATGCCGTGAATATAGCGCAACGCGATTTCAATGCGTTTTTCTGCTGGAATGTTAACACCTGCTATACGTGCCATTTTTCATTTTCCTTTTTTATTGTCTTTGACGCGTTGTCGCGCCGTCCTGTTCCACCCATAAAACTGCCGTCCAGATTTATGAATGTATTTTATTTTGCCGAATTATTCTAAATTAAATCCAGCAAAAGTCAAATCTTGTTTTAGTTGCGGAAACGCCCATGACGTTGTGCGTGCCCGACAACACCGGTATATTGCTTCGCAACCAAATATGATTGCACCTGGTTCCATGTATCCAAAATAACCCCAGCGACAATCAAAACACTGGTTCCGCCAATGGTCAATGGCATGCCAGCGTGTGTATTCAATATAATTGGCAGCACACACACAACAATCAAATATACCACACCAATTGCTGTTGTACGCGAAACAACATCATCCAAGTATTTGTTTGTTTGTTCACCTGGACGAACACCTGGGATATAACCACCCATGTTTTTCAAACTGGTACTGGTTTCTTCGGAATTAAATACAACTGCGGTCTGGAAATATGCAAAGAACGCAATCAAAACTGTGTACAAAATAATGTATGACCATGCACCGTATGTAAAGAAGCCCAACACACTTTGCACAATCAAGTTTTCACTTTGCACGAAACGTTGCACGAACGCCGGCAACATCATAATAGATGCCGCAAACACCGGCCCCATAACGCCCGACATGTTGATTTTAATTGGCAAATACGATGCATTTGTATTCATAACACCGTTTGATGAAACCTGGCGTGGATACAAAATCTGGATACGGCGCTGTGCCTGTTCAAAGAACGCAATCAACGCAACAATGCCGACCACAAACGCGACCGTCAACGCAATCATCGCAGGCGACATTTGACCGACCGAACCCAAACTAAACAACTTTGCAACACCACTGGGGATTTGGGCAATAATACCCGCAAAAATCAACAGCGATGCGCCCTGACCGATACCGCGTGCGGTAATCTGTTCTGCCAACCACATAACGAACACCGTACCACCAACCAACGCGATAATTGCCGACAATTCAAATGCAAAGCCCGGATTGATAACCGCCGGCACACCATTGACCGGTGCCATTGATTCCAAACCGCGAACAACCGCCCAGCCCTGAACAACCGCCAACAACACCGCCAAATAACGTGTATATTGGTTGATTTTAATACGACCCGATTCGCCTTCTTTGCGCAAATCATTCAAACTTTTACTGGTTGCGGTCAACAATTGCAAAACGATAGATGCCGAAATGTATGGGAAAATATTCAACGCCAAAACCGACATACGTGACAATGAACCGCCACTGAACATATCGAACATTCCCATCATGCCGCTGCCTTCGCCACTGAACAGGTGCAAAATTGCAGATGCATTGACCCCCGGTAATGGAATAAACGAACCGATACGATATACAACCAGCGCACCCAATGTGAACAGAACACGTTTTTGTAAATCGGTCATATTTCCAAAATATTTTTTCAAGAATTTCATTGCGCTAAGATTTTAACCAGTTATGCGCACCCAGGGTCGCCCCCAGATGCGCAAAGTTAGATTATTTGTTTTTGATTGATCCACCCGCTTTCACAATTGCTGCTTCGGCTGACTTTGACCATTTGTCTGCAATAACATTTACCGCAGATTTAATTTCACCTTTGGCCAAAACTTTCAAACCATCTAATTTGCGGTTGATGATTTTCGCCGCCATCAACGAATCAATTGTGATTTCTTTGGATGCATCAATTTTACCAGCTGCGATAAACTTTTCAATATCGCCCAGGTTGATTGTTGCATATTCTTTGTGGAATGGATTGTTGAAACCAAATTTTGGGAAACGACGCAAAATTGGCATTTGACCACCTTGGAATGTGGCTTGCTTGCGTGAACCTGCGCGGGCTTTTTGACCCTTGGTACCACGACCCGCTGTTTTACCATAACCCGATGCCAAACCGCGACCAACACGTTTAACGTCACGACGCGCACCAAAATTATCCATCAATGCATTTAATTTCATTTTTTTTCCTTTTAGTCCTACGAACTATTTTATAGTTCTTTTTCGCACATAAACAAGTGTCTATGTACTCGGTTTAAATAACTTTCTTGGGACAAGTGCTGTTGCCCTGCCCCAGAAAATTTACAACATATCCAGCAATCAAATTGCCAGACTTTGAATCACCCACCGCGATTATTTGTCTTCGGCGACTTCGGCGGATTCTTCAAATTTTTTACCATCACGGCCGGCGATAATTTCCGAAACCGTTTTACCACGACGCGCTGCAACTGTCTTTGGTGAATTCATTTTTGCAAATGCCAAAAATGCTGCACGAATCATGTTGTTTGGATTGTTCGAACCCTGGGATTTAACAACAACGTCTTGCACGCCCAAGCATTCAAACACTGCACGCAACGCACCACCCGCAATAATACCAGTACCTGGAACTGCACTGCGAACAACCAATTTTGATGCACCGTATTTGGCTTCTGTGTCATGATGCAATGTACGACCTTCTTTCAAAGGAACGCGAATCATTTTTGCCTTGGCTGCTTTGGTTGCCTTTTGCACAGCGGCTTGGACTTCCAATGCTTTACCTTTGCCGAAACCAACACGACCTGCTTTGTCCCCGACCACAACCAGTGCCGAGAACGACATGTTCTTACCACCCTTAACAGTTTTGGATACGCGGTTGATAGAAACCAATTTGTCTACCAAGTTATCCGTCTGCAATTTTTTATCATCAAAACGTGCCATTTATATACTCCGTTGAATCTTGATTATATTCTGACGCCACCCGCGCGAATCGCTTCGCACAGTGCTTTTACACGACCATGATAGCGATACCCACCACGATCAAAATAGCAATTATCCGCCAATTTTGCTTTGACCAGACGTTCTGCAAATGCTTTACCAACTAATTCTGCGCCAGCAACGTTCCAGCCCTTTCCTGCAAAACCTTTTTCCTTGCTTGATGCCGCGCACAATGTATGACCATGCACATCATCAATCGCCTGGATTTCAATATGACGCCCAGAACGGAAAACTGACAAACGAATCTTGCCAGGATTTTTTCTTTTCAACGCACCGCGATTTGCCAATGTGCGTCTTTCTTCTGTAGACAAATGTTTTAACATTTCGTTTCCTTTTTTCATTGTCCCCGTAACAGCGGGAACTACTTATTATTTCTTTTTACCTTCTTTGCGGCGGATTGTTTCGCCCTTATAGAAGATACCTTTACCTTTATATGGGTCTGCTTTGCGAACTTTGTGAATCTTGTCTGCGAACAAACCAACCAGGCATTTATCAATACCACGTATGGTGAATTCGGTTGGCGTGCCACCCATTTCCACGGTCAAGCCCGCTGGGATTTCCATGATAACATCATGTGAATAACCAGCAACCAAAACCAATTTATTGCCAGACACAGATGCTTTGTAACCAACACCTTTCATGTACATTTCTTTGGCAAAACCGGTTGTGACACCCATCACAGCACTGCGGATATTACGTGTCATTGTACCCCACATTGCACGCGATGTTTTGTCTGTATCATCTTTTGGTGTGACAACAACTTGTGCGCCTTCGATTTTAACATCAACCAAGTGTGCGTTTTTTGTGTCAACTGGGACTTTCAATTCGCCCTTGGGACCTTTGATAACGATTGCGTTATCGACCATTGCCGCTGTAACGCCATCTTTCAAAATAACTGGATATTTTCCTGCACGAGACATAACTTAATCCTTATACTGTTTAATTATATAACCTTGCACAATACTTCGCCGCCGACATTCATCAAGCGTGCTTTGTGATCAGTCATGACACCGTTTGGGGTTGAAACAATCGCGATACCCAAGCCATTTAATACACGTGGCATTTTGGCACTGCCGGAATATACGCGACGACCCGGTTTTGACACGACAGAAATTTCTTGGATTGCACCGTTACCGTTTACATATTTCAATTCAATAACGATATTTGAACGGTGTTCATCGATTTTTTCTTGACGGAAATCGGTAATAAAACCTTCTTCCTTTAACACATTCAAAACTGCTGCACGCAGTTTGCTGTTTGGAACGGTGACTGTTTCTTTACCCGCGACTTGACCATTACGGATGCGCGTCAACATGTCTCCGATTGGGTGTGATAATGACATCTTTTGTTACTCCTTATCTGTGGTTGCCCACATAATTGGCCCAGCTGCATTGTCCACAACTGGTGTTTAATGGATAAGTTGGGTTTACCAACTTGATTTGCGAACGCCTGGTAATTTACCTTCACTCGCTTGTGTACGAACTTGCTGGCGGCACAGACCGAACATACGTGAATAACCACGTGCACGACCCGTCACCGAACAACGATTGTGCAAACGTGTTGGGTTTGCATTACGCGGCAACTTCGCCAATTTCTTCATCGCGTCCATGCGTTCATCTGGTGTCGCATTGACGGACATTTTTTCTTTGATCGCTTCGCGCTTTTTTGCATATTTTGCGACCAATGCTTCACGTCTTTTTTGTTTGTTTATCAACGCTAATTTAGCCATTTTTATACCTTTTTATTATTTTAAAACCAAAGGCAAGCCGATTTTGGTCAGCAATGCACGAGCTTCTTCATCTGTTTTTGCGGTTGTTGCAATAACAATATCCATACCGCGGATTGCATCGATTTTATCAACAGAAATTTCTGGGAAAATCAGATGTTCTTTGATACCGAACGCATAGTTTCCACGACCGTCAAATTTTGATTTTGACAAGCCACGAAAGTCTTTTACGCGTGGCAATGCAACTGTGATTAATTTGTCCAAGAAATCATACATTCTTTTACCGCGCAATGTCACCTTGGTACCAATGGCTTGACCTTCGCGCAGACGATATGTCGCGATTGACTTCTTGGCATGTGTAATAACCGACTTTTGTGCTGCAATAGCGGTCAAATCAGCCGCCGCTGCATCCAATTTCTTTTTATCAGAAACCGCTTCGCCAACGCCCATGTTCAAAACAATTTTTGACAATTTTGGCACGGCCAGCGCATTTGTGTACCCGAATTCTTTGACCAATTCTGGCACAATCTGTTTTTCATAAATTTCACGCAATCTGCTTTGCATTTCTTTTTTCCTTAACGTTTTGTTTCCGTAACAGCGGAAACCGATTTATTGTTTTTATAATTCTGTCCCAGATTTCTTGGCGACACGAACCTTTTTATCACTCGATACTTTGTATCCAACGCGTGTTGCTTTTTTGGTTTTTGGATCAACCAAAGCAACGTTCGATACATGAACTGGTGCTTCGCGGTCAACGATGTGACCCGGTGTGTCCTGGGTTGGTTTCACGTGCCATTTGTGACGGTTGACACCTTCGACAACAACGCGTGATTCCGTTGGGCGTGCTTCCAGCACTTTGCCTTTGACGCCTTTGTATTTTCCTGAAATAACTACGACTTCGTCGCCTTTCTTAATTTTCATTTTGCAACCTTTTATTTTAACCCAACGCCATTACAAAACTTCTGGTGCCAAAGACACGATTTTCTGTACATCGTATTTGCGACGAACTTCACGTGCGATTGGACCAAAGATACGTGTTCCAATTGGTTCAAAGTTGTTTTTGTTGATTAAAACAACCGCGTTATCATCGAAACGGATGATTGATCCGTCTGGACGTTTGATTGGGAACTTGGTACGAACGATAATTGCACGTTGTACAGTACCCTTTTGCACCTTGCCACGTGGAATGGCTTCTTTGATGGCGACGACGATTTTGTCGCCGACTGTTGCATAGCGACGATGTGAACCGCCCAACACTTTGATGCACATTGCTTTACGCGCACCACTGTTGTCTGCAACTGTCATAACTGTTTCGTTTTGAATCATTTTCTTTACCTTTTTCCTGCAAGCGGGGCAATCCCCCACCGCTTTGTTTCTGGGTCCCGACTGGGGTTATCCCCCCTCAAAGAACCCGATTTATCGCCCTTAGTCAATAACTTCGACTTCGCCGTCTTTGGAAACGCCAACGCGCCCCTTAACAACCCAAGTTTTTGTCTTGGAAATTGGACGATGTTCTTCGATTGCAACGATTTCACCAACTTTGTATTCGTTGTTTTCATCGTGTGCCTTGTACTTTTTGTTCTGCTTCACGAACTTACCATACAGCGGGTGACGGAAACGACGTTCCACTTCGACGACAACTGTTTTGTCGTTTGCTGTACTTTTAACTGTTCCTTGCAGTATACGTTTTGGCATAACTTTTGTCCCTTAACTTTATTGTTCTTTTTTGCTGCCGACTGTCTATGATATCTTAAATTTAAGAAATCTCAACAAAAATCGGTACGATTTATTTTGCCGCGTTCAATTTTGTTTTAACACGTGCAATTTCCCGACGGGTCTGGCGAATCACATGTGTTTTGGGTAATTGACCGGCCTCGTGTTGAAAACGTTGGTTCATTTGTTCTTTTTTCAAATCAACCAATTTGCTTTCCAACGCTTCCTTTGTCAACGCTTCTTTTTCTTGCTTTTTTGTAGCCATCTTTTTTACCTTTTTGCTTTGGATTTTAATTAGTTGACTTTACGTTCAACGACTTTTGTTTTAACCGGTAATTTCGCCGAAGCCAATGCGAATGCTTCAACTGCGATTTCTGGTTTAACACCGTCGATTTCGAACATAATACGACCTGGTTTTACACGGCAAATCCAGTATTCAACGGCACCCTTACCTTTACCCATACGGACTTGGGCTGGTTTAGTTGTAACTGGAACATCTGGGAAAATACGAATCCACAATTTTCCCTGACGTCTCATGTGACGTGTAATCGCACGACGCGCAGCTTCGATTTGACGCGCAGTAATGCGTTCTGGTGTCATGGCTTTCAGTCCAAACGAACCGAACGCCAATTCGCTTCCGCCTTTGGCGGCACCGTGAATACGGCCTTTTTGCTGTTTGCGAAATTTTGTTTTATTTGGCATTAACATGGTACAATTCCTTTAGACTTATTTGCTTTTTCTTTCACTGCTGCCGGCATATTCGGTGGGTCTCGCCATTTCAGATGCCAACTTTTCTTTGTTCACAACATCGCCAGTGTAAATCCAAACCTTTACACCAACAACACCGTATGTTGTTTTTGCCTGAATTGCGGCATAGTCAATATCTGCACGCAATGTATGCAATGGAATACGACCTTCGCGGATTTGTTCGCTGCGGGCGATTTCTGCACCATTCAAACGACCACTGCACATAACTTTGATACCTTGGGCACCTGCTTTCTGGGCATTTTGAACTGCTTTCTTCATTGCACGTTTGAACGAAACACGACCTTCGATTTGTTGCGCGATACCTTGTGCAACCAGTTGTGCGTTCAAATCTGGACGGCGAACTTCATAGATATTGACGACAACTTGGTCATTTTTAACCAATTTTTTGATGTCGTTACGCAATGTTTCAATATCTGCACCGTTTTTACCGATAATCATACCCGGACGTGATGTATGAACGGTGACAACAACTTTCTTGGCCAAACGTTCAATAACGATTTTTGCCAAACCAGCTTTTTTCAATTTCCGTTCAATAAATGTACGGATTTTGTTATCTTCTGCTAATAACTTAGCATAGTCTTTTTTGCCAGCAATCCAGCGCGAGTCTGTCACTTTATTGATTCCCAGACGCTGTGAAATTGGCGATACTTTCTGTCCCATTTCTATTTTTCCTTCAATTTATGGTTCGTGTTCTTGAAGCATTTCTGCTTTATTCAGGGTTCCCCCATACCACGCGCCATGTTGTTTTATTTTGCCTTGGCGGCCTTTTTTGTTTCAGCTTTTTCAGCTGGCTTTTTTGTTTTCTTGGCTGGTGCCTGACCCGATTCCAACACAATTGTCAAATTCGAGAAAGGTTTCAAAATTGGACGCGCGCTGCCGCGTGGTCCCGCCATGATGCGTTTCATTGTCAACGCTTTACCGCACCAGATTTCTTTGACGAACAAAGAATCTGCTGGTAAATTTTTATTGTTTTCTGCATTGGCAACTGCGGACAATAATGTTTTCAACACTTCACCCGCAACGCGTTTCTTTGAAAATTTCAAGACATCCATTGCACGATCAACGGGCAAACCGCGTACCATATCGCACACCAAGTTTAATTTCTGGTGGCTGACGCGAATCATTTTGTTAAACGCGCGAACTTGATTGTCTTTGATTCCATATCTTGCTGTTGTCATAACTGTACCTTACCTTTATGAAACTATTATTTCTTTGCTGCAGCCGCTGCGGCTTTCTTGTTCGCTGCGTGGCCCTTGAACGTACGTGTTGGTGCAAATTCACCCAATTTATGACCAATCATATCTTCTACAATTGCGACTGGAATAAATTTGTTACCATTGTGAACTTCAAAAGTCAGTCCAACCATTGGTGGCACAATTGTGCTGCCACGGGACCATGTTTTAATTGGTTTACGGTCATCTTTTTCATTTGCCACCGCTGTCTTTTTCAAGACAGATGGATGAACATAAGGACCTTTCCATACTGAACGAGACATCATTTACTCCGTTTTTTTATTATTTCTTCTTTGCCAAATGTCTGCTGCGGATAATCATCTTAGCAGTACGTTTATTGCTACGGGTACGATATCCCTTGGCTGGAATACCTGTACGTGACACTGGTTCGTGGCCCTTTGAATGACCATTACCACCACCCATCGGGTGATCGTTCGGGTTCATTGCCATACCGCGGACAGATGGGCGAACACCCAACCAACGTGCGCGACCTGCTTTACCCAAGTTGACATTGCGTTGATCCGGATTGGAAACGCTGCCGACTGTGGCCAAGCAATCGGAATGAACTTTACGCAACTCGCCACTGTTCATTTTAATCTGGGCATAAA
>CAMOCR010000013.1 GCA_946611025.1 uncultured Alphaproteobacteria bacterium
AAACATCCATATCCGTCAGCCCGCCAATCTTAAAGCATTTTTTTTGACCTGTCCAGTTTTTTTATTTGTCGCGGCTGTCCATGACGGCGGTAAAGGTCGCCTCTGCAACCTTGGTGCCATCAACCATTGCGACCCCATGAAATTTATACAGACGCATTTTCGTCATTACTAATTCAACATGCAATTCCAGCGTGTCACCTGGTTTTACCATGTGTGAAAATTTGATACGTTCCATCGTGGTGAAATACCCCAGCACACTGCCATCAGTGATATTAAGATGCTTTAGTGCCAAAAAACAACCGGTTTGCGCCAGTGCCTCAATCTGTAAAACACCGGGCATAATGGGTTTACCAGGGAAATGTCCCGCACACCAAAATTCGTCATCACGAACATACTTGATACCGACCGCGCTGTTTTCGGTCAGTTCGCGAATTTCATCGACCATACGCATAACACCACGATGTGGAATTACGGCTTCGATTCCCGATGCATCAACAATCATTTTTTGCCCCCGGGATTTTTATAGCTGTTTTTTGCCCATGCATAAATGCGTAAATATTCGGTTCCCGATGATGCGGGGTACCCCAATTGTCGGTCGCCGTCTGGTATGTGACGCAGCACGCCAGATTGTGCGCCAACCTCTACATCGTTGCCAATATGAATTCCGTTTGCAACACCAACATGACCACCCAACAATGTTCGGTCGCCAACAACCGTTCCGCCCGCCAGACCAACGCCCGCCGCCAAGAAACATTCGTTGCCAACAACCACGCCATGTGCAATCTGGCACAGGTTATCGATTTTTGTTCCATCGCCAATTTTTGTGTCGGTCATTGCACCACGGTCAATGCATGTGTTTGCGCCCACAGAAACACGGTCGCCAATTACCACGCGCCCAACATGCGGAATAAATACATTGTGTCCATCTTGGCGTGTGTATCCAAAACCGTCTTTGCCAATAACCGCGTTTGCGTTTATGACACAATCAGCACCAATAGTTGCGTTTTCAATGTGTGCGCCACTTTTTACAATGGTGCCACGACCAATTGTCACATTGCGCCCAATAAATGCATTGGGGTAAATTTTTACATCGCTTTCAATTACCGCGCCGCGTTCGATTGTTGCAAATTGACCAACATAGACGGTGTTTTTCTTGCGGAAAAAAACACCGCGTTCAATTGTCGCATCGCGACTGATGCCGAAACGTGGTTTTTCACGATATATTTCACCCAAGATTTTTACAATAAACCCACGTGGTGTATCGGTGATAAGCAATGTGCGACCCGCCGGGGCATGCGATGCCATTTCTGGTTGCACCAAAATTACCGATGCGCGTGTGTTTTCCAACACAGATATCGGCAAAATTTTAAACGCCGCACTGTTCTGTTCTGTGGAATAGAACGCCAATTGTCCCGTGCGCGCATCTGCGATTGGGGCAACGCCACGCACAACCGTATTTGGATCGCCACGCAATTCCAACCCGAATTTTTCAGCCAACTGTCCGGCGGTCATTTTTGTGGCGGCCGGTGCCAATAAAGATTTAATAATATTTAACATACGCGAATTATAGACGATGAAATATCAAATTAAAAGGAAAATAATAAAAAATAAAAACGCCGCAATCGCAGCGTTTTTAATGTGTTTGTTGTGTTATGATTAAAAACCTAAGGGTTTTTCCATCTTAACCTTGGATACTTTTTTGTTTAATGCCGAAACGACATCGCTTGTGATATCCAAATTTGGAACATTTGCACCTGCACGTGCAAAACGACCATCAATTACCAAAGACAAGTTTTTCTTGGCAATGATACCTTCGATAATTGGATCCAAGTGTTTGGCTTGGACATCTGCCAATGCTTTTTGATAATTGGTTTCAATCGATTGTGCGCGTTCTGTCAAATCACGTTGCAATTTTGTGACGCGGTTTTGATAGTCAACAACACGACGTTGTAATGCATCACGCGACAAAACATCTTGTGATTTTTCGATGTCGGCTTTTTCTTTTTCCAGTTTCTTTTGATCGCGTGTCAATTCATCACGCAATTTGCTTTCGTATGATTCACGTTGTTTGCGCAAATCTTGTAATGCAGTTGCTTCGTTTTGAATTGCGTCCATGCGAACCAATGCAATACGCAAATCGGCACCGTTCGCCGCATCAGTCGAAACCGTTTCCAATGCACGATTTACCGATACGCCACCACGGCCAGATACCGCAGATACGATTACAACGCCCAAAATTGCAACCGCAACGACAATTGCCGCGATGATACCAATTTTAGCATAGTTTTTTGTTGTTGGATTTGTTTTTGTTTGAACCATTTTTCCGTCCTTTGTTTTTGTTCGAAATCACTATAGCAACAAAAAAACAAAAATAAAGGGGAAATTTTAGCGCGCCGGGGTAATGCGAATTTCAACACGGCGGTTGGTCAGGCGACCAATGTCATCCTGGGCGGCGATGGGGCGTGCCGCACCGCGACCAATGATAAACATGCGCTGGGGGATAATATTGTGTTGGGCAAAAAATACCGCGGTGCGTGATGCCATGTCGCCGGACAATGCCATTGCGGCATGTGTGTCCCGTGTCGCATCGGTATAGCCCGCAATTTCAATAAATGTGGCATCATATTTATTTAATATTTTGGAAATAGTCTTTAATGTATCGGCACCATCGCGCGAAATGTCGGGGGCATTTAATTCCATAATGGCATCACGGACCAAAATTATCACAACATCGGTGCCGGCGCGTTGAACCGAAATACCCGGTTTGCGCAGTGCATCGTATAGTGCGTATTCCATTTCTGCCATATATGCCATCGCGAACGCGGTATCGTTTGTTGTTTTGTCCCCATATTCTGTGGCACGCGGGTGTTCAATTTGTCCAATTGTTTTACCGCCCGCCCCCAGCAGAACTGGTCGCTTGGCAATGCGGGATGTTTCGGTCATGGCATCAAAACTGGCGCCGCGCAGATATGTGCCCCATGTGTTGCGATTGGGACTGTGGTATGTGATGCAACCACAGGTTAGAATACATAAAAATAATGCCGCGATTTTTTTCAATTTATTCCACAACAAAAGAAATCTGGTTTGTGTTTGTTGAAAAACAATTTGATGCATCGCCCACCAATTCGGCACCATTTACCAAAATTGATGTTGCCCATGTGGGTTGCTTGGTTGAAAAGTATGCACATTCACCAGGCGTTAAATCGGTCAGGTTTATTGAAAATGATGCACCATCAAACCCAGATACAATCGTCCAAGTGTCGCCACCAATTGGCGCCCGGGTTGATTTTAATGCGCCCGCCTTGACCAAATAATCAACCGAAACACCATCATATGTGCCACGCGCACCAGTCAATAATTTTACATTTTTAACAATTTGTTCCAGTTCGGCATTTGCAATTGTGCGAATCTGTGTCGTGCGAATTTGACGATACATACCAATTGTTGCAACAGACATAAGGCCGGCAATCGCCATAACCCCAATAATTTCAATCAGCGAACGTCCATATTCTTGTTTCATTGTATTCCCCCCGATATAAACATTACTTGTTTGAATCAACAATTTCTGCGCCTTCGAACAAATTCATCGCATCACGAACCATTGGGTCGGCGATAATTTCATCGTGTTTTTGTTCGGTGACGGTTTGTGTGTGCGTTGATGCGGTTGTGCGTTCCAGATTCCAGATTTTGCCGGTTTTTTTATTTAGCCATGCGTTCAGCTTCTGGGTAAATTCAGCATCATTTCCGCGGTCAAAGAACACGATTTTTTGTGGTGCGAATTCGGCAACTTCGATATTTGTTGTGTAATATGAATATAACAAGATTTCTTTGTCTGCCTGTAATGCGGATGCCAATTCGGTTGCCGATGTTATTGTGGTCGCCTTTGGTGTGGTGGGCGTGGTCGCCACGGGCTTTACCACGGGTTGTGCAACAGCGTTATTTTTTAATATTTCATTGACCGGTGGCATTTCCGCAATGTGCATCATGCGCACCACCAACATATCAAAGCACTGCTTTTGATTGCCGGATGCCTGCATTTCTGGAACAGATGCAACCATAACCTGCCACAGACGCGAAAGCGTATTTAATGTTGTGTGCGAATTTATATCGCGAATCTTGTTTCGCTGGTCCAATGTATATGGCGCAGATGTTGCATCGCCCGCATGTAATGCCGGGTGCATACGCGTTGCCCAATGGGTCCATTCCATCATGTCGGTTAACAACATTGATAAATCGGCGCCATTGTTATAGATTTCATCAACACGTTCCAGTGCCGCCGCCGTATCGCCCGACAATATTGTTTCCATCATGTCCATAACAACACCACGGTCTGCACGTTTTAACATGTTTAAAACCGCGGTTTCATCAACATGACCACCAGTTTGGGCAATTGCCTGGTCCAGTAATGACAAACCATCACGCACCGAACCATCGGCGGCGCGTGCCAATAATTCATTGGCGGCATCGGTCAATTCGATTTTTTCGTTTTCGGCAATTTTTGCAAAGTGCTTTTTCAATGTTTCAACCGGCACGCGCACCAAATCGAACCGTTGGCAACGCGATAAAATTGTGACCGGTACCTTGCGAATATCGGTTGTTGCCAAAATAAACACAACATGTGCAGGCGGTTCTTCCAGCGTTTTCAGTAATGCGTTAAACGCACTGATAGACAACATGTGAACTTCGTCAATAATATAGATTTTATACCGACCATTTGTTGGGCGATATTGAACCGCATCCAGAATTTCACGCATGTTATCAACACCCGTGTGTGATGCTGCGTCAATTTCCATAACATCAATATGTTGCCCTGCCGCAATCGCACGACAGTTTTCGCATACCCCGCATGGCGATGCCGTTGGTCCATCGGTTGATAAACAGTTTAATGCCTTGGCCAGAATACGCGCGGTACTGGTTTTTCCGGTGCCACGAATTCCGGTGAAAATATATGCATGTGCAATGCGCCCAGTGTTTATCGCAGTAGTAAGTGTTTTTACCAAAACATCTTGACCAATAAGCGATGCAAAATCTTGGCTGCGGTATTTGCGGGCTAAAACGGTATAGTTGCTGTCCATGTGAAAACTTCCTTTTGTTCACAGAATAGCAAACACAAGCCAAATTTCAACAACAAATATATTATTTTAAATTTTCAATAAATTCAGGTAATGGAATTTCTTCTTCGTCATTGTTTTCGGTGTTTTCAACCGGTGTATCAGGCAATTTTTCACCCGCACCACCACGCGAATAATCGATTTTTTCCTGTTCGGCGTTAACAATACGGCCATAATGTTCGGCGGCCTGCAGCAAACGTTCGCGTTCGATTTCATCGGTCGTTTGACGTGCCTGGTCGATATATTGTTTTCTTTTTTGACGCCATTTATGACAGCGTTGAATCATTTGCCCAACACCAGCCGTTTGATTTTTTTTATTTTGCATGTTTTTTATCTTTTATATGGAAAACATTTTTCATGGGTTGCAATTTAAAATCCATCGCGCCCATGCTCTAAACAGAACTAATAGTAAAGCATCTTAAAACTGATTGCAATATTTTTTTTGTATTGCTAGGATTCGGTTGTAGGAGGGAATACATTTGCAAAACAATCGCGGAAATTTTTTATTACAGGCATTGTTAGCATTAACACTGTTGTTTGTGTTTATTCCGTTTTTTGCAATTAAAATTTTGGGTCGCGAAAGTGATGCACGCATGTATGCCACAACCCAGAAAATAGATAACGCGACAACCGCGGCGCGTATATTTGTTCGTGAAAATGCATCTAGTTTACCGTATGACCGAACGGTTATTTCGGGTGATTCTTTTGCAGATGTTTTGGAACCATATGGGCTGCCATTGGGTTTTGTCGCAAAGACGGCATTGGGGCAAGATGTTGTGTTGGTAATTGATAAATCGCCAGAAATGGTTTCGGCATATGTTGAATTGCGTGGTGGAACGCTGAACGGGCTAGAACGCGCCGAATTGGTGCGCCGAATTGGTTTTTATGCCACAGATACAGATGATGGAACAATTCAAATCGGGGTACCGTTGGATAATATATATTCTGATGTCGTGCGCAGAAATGAACCAGACATTGATTCAAACGCGTTTTTGGTTGATTTAGATATGGATGATAATTCGATATCAAATGTTAATCGCGCAATTGCACGCCGGGTTGAAGCAGATGGGGTCGAAGTTGGCACACTTAGCATCAACGGTGTCGAAACCGACCGCAAGGTGCGCAATAAAATTGCAACCATGATTACAGACAAAGCGATATTTCAGTCCAAAACGGGTGAAAGTGCGTTGTCGTTGACGCGTGGTTCAATGATTGTGGATAACGCATCAACAAAAACGATATCGCGATATGGTGATACGGGAAACATCACTTTGAATGCGGCGGGTGTGTACGATTTTTCAATGGCGGCGGGTCGTTCGGGATTTGCGGGTCCGTCAAAGTGGAATATACGCGGTAATGTTATTGCCAGCAAGGTTAATTTTACCGTTGAACGTCTGGATATTGATTCGTTCATTAATGTTGCGCGCGGTCAAGATGTTTACATAAATACCGATACACTGGAATATAATGCAAACAGTGGTATTGATACATCGGTTATATATGCATCAAATATCACATTGCGCGACCAGACATCTGATGCGTTATCACGTGGCGGAACGGGTGCGGCGGTGTTGGATATTCGTCCGGCGGGGACATCGCTGTTGCCGGATGTATATATTGCAACAATTAACAATGGTGGTTTTAATATTTTGCGCGCGCCCGCGGCAAATGATGCGAACACGGTCGATTGTAAATCAATAATTACATCGGCGGACGGTGTATATAATCAATCGTCATTGGCGCAATATATAATTTGCCAATATGTTTATTGGCAGCGTTTGGAAAAACGTATTGATATCAAAGAATGTTTATTGGCGGGGAAAAGTGACTGTATTTAGAACAAGAATCTTTGATGATAAAAATCGTGGCGCCAGCATATTAGAAGTGCTGATGTCAATGGCAATCGTTGCAATTGCCATGCCGTTTGTATATTCGCAAATCGCCGAAACAAATAACAATATTCGCGATATGGCGATTGCGCGTGATATTACTGATTTACGTCCGTATGTTTTGAACTTTGTTCGGCTAAACCAAGACACATGGCCGAATACGGCGCAAATTCGTTTGTCGACCGAAGATTTGGATTCTATATCGGGTGGCATAGATGCTGGATTTGTCGATAAATATTTAATAAGTGGTGCATCGGTCACCGATGTATATCTTGGATTTAATACCGGTGCAACGAATTTGCATACGGCAAATATTGCGCATCATATTGGTGATGATGCGGCGATTGTTGGTGCCGATGGTGTTGCATATGGTCGCACATGGGCGGTCAGTGCGCCCGACTTTGAACCTGGTGATTTGGTGTATCGCATTTCGCGCGATGTTGCCGGCGAAGACAAAACAAAATATCTGCACCGTGGATCATCGGGGGATGATGATTTGAATGTTATGCTGCGCGATTTGAATATGGGTGGATATAATATTTATGATATTGGCGGTGTTTTTACATCCACCATGCGAACCCGTGAAATAACATCAACATTTGTGACTGCGAATGATTTAACCGCACAGACAATATATTTTTCAAATGGTGCAAACATGGCGGGCAATAATGTATCGATTGGGTCGCTGCGTGTGACCGATGATATAATTGGGTTTAGAAACATTTATGCAAACAGGTTAAACGCAAACACATATACGACATCTGGGCGCATAATCGCAGATCGTGCAACGGTTAACAAATCATTAAATGTTGCAAATAATATGAATTTAAAATCCAGCAGCGCAATCACAATAAGTGGTTTTGCCGGAATAAACGCCGGATCGGTATACACACCATTTTTATCAACCCAAGAAATAATGTTTCTGGAAAACTTTGGGGTAACGGTATCTGGGGAATTAATGATGTCGACAAATTCGCCAATACGGTTTGGTGCATGGGTTTTTCCATCAACCACACCGCCCAGTTTTACGCATTTAACATTGGGACATGCAAAAATACCAGCGTTGCCAACGCGGGATGAATTTGGTGTTTTGATGACCAGTGGTTGGCAAGAATATATACCCGCAAATTATGGTGAACGTCCATGATGGTAAAAACGCGCATTTTTTCAAATCACAATCGCGTGCATGGTGGCATGTTGATTGAATTGCTGATGAGTGTCGCAATCGTCGCCGTCGTATTGCCGTTTTTATTCAAGTACCAGCAAGATTCGATTCTGCGTGCTGAAAATATTGCAGTTGCGCGCGAAATGCAAGATGTGCAATCTGCGCTGGAACGATATATTGTTGCGCATCGTGATGTTTTGTTAAATGTTGCTGGCAAAAATATTACACGCGTAAATGTTAAAGATCTGGCAGAATATGGTGTGCCAGATGCAGTTTTGGATACAGACGCAGATAAATATCAATTGCGCGTGTTAAAATCTGCAGATGCCACGGGTCAATCAACATTACAAGGTGTTGTCGTTATGAGTGACCAGACCATAACCCCACTGCGTACACGGCAAATTGTGGCGGTTGGTGGCGATAACATGGGCTTTGTTGAAGGGACACATGCATACGGCACATTTGGTGCATGGCATACCGACACAATGGATATTGGAATAAATGTCCCAGATGGTATTATTACAACAACATCGGTGAATCGTGACAATGCGTTGTATTTATGGCGCGAACCGTCAAACAGTGCCGATGATGCGACAATGATGGGTGCTCTAAACCTTGGTGGGCATGATATTTTAAAAGTCAAATATTTTGATGCAACATCCGCACAATTTGATGAAACATTAAAATCTATAGCCGTTGCCGCAGACAAGGTTATATTTGCAAACCGCACAACAATTGACAGTGCGCTGGATGCGGCAAACGCAACATGTGTTGGTAATTTGTCTGCTGATGCCAAAACGATGGAGATTGCAGGAACACTGACGTTGGCTGATGTGGGAAAGTTTTCAAATTTTGTCACCGATAATTTATGGACAAACACATTATCATTATCTGGGTTGTCAATTGTTGATAAATCCCGTGCAGCAGTTTTGGATGTAAATCAAAGTCTGGACATGACCGGCGGTCGTATTAATGCGGTTTATACAACGGTAAGTTTTTCGGGGTCTATTACACCGCGATTGGTCGTGCGTGACATGATTTATGATTCGATAAATCACGATTATTATTGGGATGTAAAAAACAAAACGGCAAATTTATATGATTTGTCTTTGCCGGAATTGTCGCGTATGGCAACAATCGTTTCGCGCAAAGAAGCCGATAAATCAACCGTGGCGGGCCGTCTGTTTTCATCGGTCGCGGCGAATCAAAATGCAACCGTTGCAGATTACCTGAACGCGATAAACGAAATTCAAACGCGCGTTCGCGCAAAATATAGATTGTTGAAATTGGAATAATTTGTGGTATATATCAAAACATGAAAATAAAATGCGATTTTTGTAAAACAGAATATGCGCTGGATGCGGCGCCAAATTCGCCGGTTAAATGTGCGGTGTGCGGTCATGTTTGGTCGGTTGCGCGCCCAAATCGTCGCGGTGCATGGATGATGTTTATTGCGGCAACATGTGCGTTGCTGTCGGCGATTGTGTTTGCGGTTGCGGTTGTTGTGCGGTCGCGCATGGATGATGCGGCACATAAACCACTGGTTGCGGAAATAACCGAAATAAAAACGGTGACCGATAAAGAAGGCACACCACATTTTGTTGTTCGTGGTGCGGTTGTGAACCAAACAGCCCAAATTTATGGTGTCCCAGATATTATAATTGTTTCGCGCGATGGGGCTGGGAACCCGATTGCACGGCAAAAGTTTTTGCCATCGGCGCCATTGCTGGATGCGGGCGCATCGGTTGAATTTAATCATGTTTTATCATCCACGACCGATGGTGTAAAAAAGATAACGGTTGAATTACAAACGGGGGATATGTAATGAAACGCATAATTTTTGCAATTATTTGTGCGGTGTTGACGGGGCATTTTGCATATGCCGATACGCCACCAGCACCACCACCGGCACCACGGATTAGTATTTTTTCCACCACAACCGATTGGCAGGCGTTGACGGGTTTGCCGTTGAACGAATATCGTGGCGTGTTCAGTCCAGATTCTAAATATGTCGGGTCACGTGGAATTGTGCTGTATTACCTGGATGCGTTTCCGTGCTATGGTTTGGGTGACGGGGTTCGTGTTTGGATGGGCCCAAATGGCAAGTATGATGGTGAATTGCGTATTGCATGTGTTTATGCGCCAGACGCAATTATGTTTTCGTATCGTAATGCCGCACGCGATGCCGATGATGCACGCAATACAGGCATGTTGACATGTCCGGTTGCGGCGGATGGTCGCACATTAAATATCGATATGTCAAAATGTACACGCGGCAAAGATTGGGATGAATACAGATAAGGGTGTGCCGGTGTTTCGTGAATTTGTTGTGGGTGTTGAAAATGTTGGGGCGCGTCTGGATAAATTCTTGGCGGGTGCCATGCCCGAATTTTCGCGCAGTGAAATTCAGCGTTTTTCAGTGTTGCGTAATGGTGCACCGGTAAAATTTGCCGACCGCATGAAAATTGACGATAAGATATCGGTTGAAATTCCCGATGCGCCCGCCACAACAATTGCCACAGATAATGTGTCGGCGGACTTTGATTTGGATATTTTGTACGAAGACGATGATATTATCGTGATAAACAAACCGCGTGGGGTGGTTATGTACCCATCGGCGGGAAATAAAACAAGAACACTGGTTCAAAACATATTGGCATACACCACATTGGCACCGGCGGGCGGGGCAACACGACCGGGGGTGGTGCATCGTCTGGACAAGGATACCAGTGGTGTCATGGTTTTTGCCAAGACCGATGCGGCGTATCATGGGTTGGTTAAGACATTTATGGCGCACGATTTAACACGAAAATATGTCGCGTTTGTGTGGGGTGTGCCACATTGGGAATCGGCAACAATTACTGGAAACATCGCGCGTTCATCACGCAACCGCCAAAAAATGAGCATGGTTAAAACCGGTGGCAAAGAAGCCACAACATTGGTCGATGTTATTGACACATATTCGCGTGTCGGGGTGTCATATTTTCGTTGCACATTGTTGACGGGGCGCACACACCAGATTCGTGTGCATTTGTCTGCACATGGTTTTCCGGTTTTGTGTGATACGGTCTATGGTCGTGCATCGGTACGTCTGGGGTCGGTTAAAAATCCCGATTTGCTGGAATTTTTGAAAACACATAACGGTCAAATGCTGCATGCCGAAGTGTTAGAATTTGCCCACCCAATTACAGGTGAAAAAATGCGGTTTCGTGCAAAATTACCCGCCGACATGGCTGAATTAAAATATTTGCTGGAAGAAGCATAATAAAACTTTCAAAACTCTGTTTTTTTGTTTGTCTAAATTGCAAAATATGATATAATAAATCCATAATAATGGAGTGAGTCACATGCAATTTTTCAAAAAAACAATTGGTTTTATTGCGGTTTTATGCGTAATACCGGCGGCTTTTTCGGCGACGGCGCGTACTACAACAGCGCAAAATAATGCGCGTGTCAGTATTGCCGGAACCGCATCACGTATGCCAAAATTGGTGGTTAAAACCGGTGGCACGGCGTCATCTGTGGCAACCGGTACGACAACATCGGCGGCGCTGTTGGCGGATAAAGAATGCATCGATACATACACCGAATGTATCAAGGGCGCCGATACATGTGGCGAAAATTTTGAAGAATGCACGACCAAGGTTTTGTTCCATGCCCAAATGCCAAATTGTTTAAGCACACTGGCACAATGTTCATCGGCGGGTGTGAACAGTTTGTTCGGCACAACAAATATCGCGGCATTGTCAAATGTTGCATCGAAAAATACATATGGCGAAGTGACCGATTACACATATCCAACCGATGGCAGTGTTTTGGGTCAAATGATAACGGCGGCGGCAATTTCAAATCGCTATGACACATCGACATGTGTTCGTCGTTATACATCATGCTTGAAAAAGGAATCTGTGTGTGGTGCAGATTTTGAATTGTGTACAACCGATAAAGAATTCCGCAAACAACGCGTGTTCTGTGATTCAACATTGGCGCGTTGCCAGGGTGACGGTATCAAAGAATTATTGGGTTCAACAACCGCATCGGCAATGCCAGCCAAGTCCAGTCGTATTGGTGAACTGATTAGCGAAGGTGCGGCATTGGCGGCGGTGAATGCGGTTTCAACATGCTATAAATCGGTTGATAACTGTATTTTAAGTGCGTGCGCGGCAAACCCGTATAAATGTTATGAAAACAGCAACCAATCGGTTGTTGATTTGGTCGAAGCCATCAACAACGGCACGCCGGTCACCACTGAATTGGTTGAAAGCATTGTGAACAAATCTTCAATCGCAGCGTTCATCAAGGGCGCATGCCTGGATACAATCGGGTCCAGCAAATATTGCTATGCAACATTTATTGGCAATGGTCAAATGCCAACAAACGCCCAGTTGCGTGACGAAGATAACCAAGAAGAAATCTTTGACGAAGCATATGCATCACGCATGAATGCGGCAATGAAAACAAAGATTGCAGAATTGGTTGAAAAGTTTGATACAAAAGCAAAACAAAAATGTACCGAAACAATTAAATCTTGCGCGATGCGCACATGTGGCGGCGGTATGGGCGCGGCATGCTATTCAACCGTGTTTGGTAATACCGATAAAAGCATCAACGGTTCTGCAACATATGATGAAATCAAAACGGGTTGCGCATCGATTGTGAATACGGACGCAAATTGTAAATATGCGGCGGCAAATCCAAATTCGACTGGTACATATTCATATACATATATAAACCGTGATGCGTTTGATGTTCTGTTCCCAGAATATGACAATGGGGCAGAAAACGATGTTATTGGTGTTGTTGCAACATTGAATGCGGCGTTGTCGACAAATTATAATGATGCGGCAATCGCGCAAATGAAAAAACAATGTCAAAATGTTGCATCCAGTTGTGTTCGTTCAATGTGCGGTAATGATTTTGTAAATTGCTATCGCAATCGTACAGATGTTTATTCTGGACTGACCAACACTGGCGAAGAAACATTTGACCGTTCCATGAACAAGGTTGGCGGTGTGCTTGATTACACGGTTGTGTTGGGCTTGTGTTTGGATACTGTTAAAAACGCAACGGTTTGCGAAG
>CAMOCR010000014.1 GCA_946611025.1 uncultured Alphaproteobacteria bacterium
GCGTCGGAATATGTTCAAATGGCGCAGACGCGCCGTTTTTCGTATGACGATGATAAGTACTCCTGACACTTGGTCAGGAGGGCGCGCGAATATATTGAATAAGCGGCACAATTCCAACAAATTGTTATGAGCCTCCTGACCGTCAAGAATTTGACGGTTTTTCTTGTCCCACAAAGTTTTAACGAAGTGGGGTTATTCCGGGGGGAATTGTGTCCAGAATCGCACTTATTTTATTTGCGTTATTTTTGCCGTTGTCAACGCACGCCGCAACATGCAATGCAGGGTATTATCTGGAAAATGGTGTGTGTGTCGGTTGTGATCGTGTTGGCGATTATTGCCCTGGGGACGATTCCAAATATGCATGTCCGGATTCACAAATCATATCCAGTAACGATATAGATATAGTATCAACACGTATACTATCTTGGGGGTGTGGTTCGAACAATGCAACCGGTCTTGATTGTTGTGTCAAAACAGGTAATTGGACCAGCAACGGCGGCTATGGATATTATTCAAGATATTATAATCAATCTAGCAACGCATATACCGGTGGATTGACATTATATACATACGCATATACCGGCTATTACATGTCCCGAGCGTATAGCGATAGTGATGGTTATTGGTACGATGTTAAACCTTGTACCAATGCGCCGGCTTAATGCACACTATACTGGCGCCGGCACACCGGACAGTGCGGATGGCACCATTGTTGATGCAAATGATTGCCCCTGGGAATGTGATGCTGGATATTATAATGACAACGGCGGTACATGTACCCTTTGCCCCGCGGGCTATGCGTGTGCAGGTGGCACAATGACGAATTGCGCCGATGTCACCGGCACAAACGGTCGCAAAACATATTCAAGTGCCGGCGCATCATTGTGCACAGAATGCCCTGCAGTCGAATCATCATTATCTAATCGATTATTATCGTACGGCTACAGTAATATTTCACATGTTTCTAGTGGCTTGTGTACAGCATACTTCACAGATACAGATGATAGTGCGACTTTTAAGACAGTTTGTTGGTATGATGGCGCAAATGGGTATGGTGGCACAAGCAATAGTTGTCAGGTGTACAAAGACGACGTTTCGGCATGTAGTGCAGGGAAGTATTTAACAATTGAATCTGCATCCGAATGGAAGAACGGACTGAGGTATGCAAGATGCACAGGCGTTGATTGTATGAACGGGAAAATATGTACCAATGTTGATACAGGCTATTATTCACCGGACGGCGATACAGAACAACACGCGTGTGACACGCCGCCGACAAATGCACATATAACATCCGCATGCACCGCGGCGGCTAATACCGTTTGGGAATGTGATTCTGGTACTGTACATATGTCCAATGATACATGCGAACCGTTATGCACGGCCGGTATAACACAACTGAACACATCAAATGGGTTGTCGTTTAATATTTATGCAAACAAACTGACAACACCAGCATTAAATCTGTTGAGAAATAACACCGTATGCTATGTCAATCTATCGCCCGGCGTGGCATCTGGCACAATCAATATTCAACATGGCGATACGGTTTATCACACAACAGATTGATACAGAAACAGTCGGGTGGGGCGATTAAACGATTTATGGTCTTTTTATATGCCACACGCGCTCCATAGCCTATCCACTTCTTTGGCGTGTGGCACCAAATTTGAAAAAACCGCAGAAATCTGCGGTTTTTTGTATACACAGAACCCCAAAACGCGCTAAAAACCGCAGAAATCCGCCATTTTTGCGAATTTTAGGAGCAGAAAAGGGCGCAAATACATAAAAATTGACCAAAAACATAAATAATGCAGTTTATAAGTAAAAACAGATAATTATATATCATAAGTTAAGAATGAATTTTAATTTCATGCGACCAATCGGTGCGCCACACAAAAAACTAAATCTAAAAAATATTTTTGATGGATGAAATTTATAAACAAAAAAATAAATTATAAAAACAATCAAAGATTGTCATGTTCGTCACAGTTATATAAACATCCACAAAACCATATTTTCGCCCACGACACAACTCTAAACTATACATAATATACATTATGCGCCTTTTATATATCGCTTCCCCCGCGGATTTCTGGGGTTTTTAATATAACAGCGGACTTGGTTCCTGTTGAAAAATAATTTTTATATGCAACAATCCTGATATCATGCAAATAAAATATGGAACTTTGACCGATTACGCCTATTTCATACAAACCTATGAATCTTTGGTTAAGCAAAAAAATTCGTTTGCCCTTGCCCGTTTTATCGCCGAAAACCCAGAAAAACTGCGGACTTTGCGCGATTTTCAGCAAAAAATCTTGAAATCTGGCGCGCTTGATCCAGCTAATCCAGCCACAAAAACCCTTGTTGGCAGCGATTTATACGAAACAGCCACCCAGAATGGCATACTGTTTTACCCCAAAGACATCGAATATATACATAATATCATCCGCAATGATAATATTTATAGAATTCTGCCTAAAAACAACCAACTAGATATACTATACGGCAACAATTATATGATTGAAAAGCTTATTGTAAACTATGAATATTTTCTGGGCGACACCAATCCGCCCCAATCAACCAGACGCGCCATTATATGCGCTGTTGGTGATTTGGTTAACCTTGCAGCCCCAGAAGATGTTCATAAATTCCACAGGCAACTGAATTTTGACCGTCCATTTATTGAACGCTGGTTTGAAAAAATACGATAAAAAACGCCCCATAATTATGGAGCGTTTTAAATTAAAGCGTTTTATTACAATCCGCCCTATTACTTTTTGATTTTTGCGACTTTTTTAATTTTCTTTAATCCACCACTTGCCAACTTGGAAACATTGTGTAAACCCTTGGCCAAATCGCTTTCTTCGGCGGCAGCCGTTTCAACAGGTTTGACATCACTGCAGCAATATGGGCATTTTGTTGCCGCATTGCTGATTGTTGATTGGCAATATGGGCATGCATGTGTGGTGACCGGCTTTTTCGCTTTTGCCTTGGCAACCAAACGCACAATCAAGAATATTGCGAACATTGTAATCAAGAAACTGATTACCGTATTCAAGAATACACCAATGTTTATTGTTGCATCTGTTCCAAATCCCAATGCGATTTTCCAATCTGAAAAATCAACACCACCAACAATGGCACCAATCGGTGGCATAATTACGTCTTTGACCAACGAATTTACAACACTGGTCATGACAGACCCAACGATGATACCGACAGCCATGTCGATTGCATTTCCGCGGCTGATGAACGCCGTGAAATCTTTGATAAAGTTACTTTTTGCCATTTGTTTTCCTTTCGTTTGTGTATGTTTTAAGAGCATCCAAAACCTTGTCCAAGGTTTTGCGCAGGCTCTCGTCCTTGGTTTCGACGGTAATGTCGGCCAACGCATAGATGTCATAACGTTCTTTAATCAACTGCGCCAATATTTTGCGGCTGTCGGTGTGCAGCAATTGTGGTCGTGTATCGCGAAAATTTGTCCGCTTGACCAACAATTCCAAATCGGCACGCAACCATATTGTTATTGCGCGACGCAACACCATTTCACGCACCGCAGGGGTGATAAATGCGCCCTCGCCTGTGGAAATGACTTTGCGCGTTGGGGCACTGTCCAACAATCGTTCCATTACACGATGTTCGACACGCCGAAATTCCGCTTCGCCATACATTGAAAAGATATCGACAACACTGCATCCCGCAGCAGCTTCGATTTCTTTGTCTGAATCAACAAAGGGTATTTTTAATCGGCGCGCCAATGCACGACCAATACTGGTCTTGCCCGCCCCCATCAGTCCAACCATCACAATTGGACGATTTGATAAAGATTGTTCTTGTCCATCCATACGATTGTTATCGTAGAAAAAAATTCGGTTTCATACAATAAAAATTTCAAAATATTTTTCACGCGTTTTAATGTTTTAAATCGCCCCATTTTGTGATATAATACACATTGATTTAGGAATTATAAAAACCAAGAGAGAGATCCATGAAACATATATCTGTATTGGCATTGTCTGCGGTATTGGCAATTGGTGTAATGCCGTTTTCGGCGGATGCGGCGGCGTTGTCGCCCATGCACGCAAACGGAATTGCAACACACAATATTGCTGTTATGCAACATTCGGCAATGTTAAACGCGTTTAATAATTTTGACGGTTCGTTGGCACTGGCAATCGGTAAACGCGCAAAGCCAGCCGCAGCCCCAGAAACCCCCGTCGCCCCACGCGAAGATAATACCGACAAATATGGCACGATGCCAACATACGGCGAATATGGTGACGATGGCACGGTTTTCAAACCTGGGCGCAGCGGTGGCGACCCCGTGATGTCAACATCAAACTGGGCCGATTGGCAACACACCGAAGATTACGCGAAATTCGATGATTTTCACAAGGTTGATTCAAACTATGACATACTTTCTGTTGGGTTTGCGGCCGAACCAACTGAAATAAAAAACGGTTTTGCCGAATTTGGCGGTTTTGGTGGTGTTATGTTGGCTGACGAAGACAGCGAAAGTATTGACCTGCAAGAAACCGGTGAATATGTTGGTCTGTATCGTGGTTATCGTCTGGGCGATTTTAATATACAAATGGCGGCAAATGTTGGCGCGTTGTTTAACCGCGCAGAAACCACATCTGGCAAAAATAAATTCACAAATTTGTGGGCGGGTGCCGCGGTGAACGCTTCATATAACATCGTGACCAGTGAAACATTCACATTGCAACCCGGCGTGTTTGCGGCATACACATGGATTCATACATCTGGATACAAATCTGATGACGGTAAACATATATCGGTTGATGATTTCAGTGCGCTGGAATTGTCACCATCGTTGCGTGCAATAATTCATATTGTTGATGGGTGGTACGGCGCATTTTCGGGTCGTTATGTATTTAACTTTACAGATGGCGGAAATGTTGACATTGCCGGCACATCGGTACCGGAATTAGACCTGAAAAATTATGCCGAATATGGATGGACATTGGAAAAGAATTTTGAACGTTTGAACATTGCAGCATCAATAAATCGGCGCGATGGTGGACGCACAGGTTGGACATGTGGGTTCCACTTGCGATATGTGTTCTAAACAAGCATTAAAAAACACCGCCCGTTTGGGCGGTGTTTTTATTTGTTTTTTATTATTCCAAATTCGCCAATTGTTCCAATTGGTCGGCAGCAATCAGCGCATCAATCATTTCGTCCAATGCCGCCCCACCCGCCAAGATGTCATCTAATTTATACAATGTCAGTTTAATACGATGATCGGTGACGCGTTGTTCTGGGAAATTATATGTGCGAATCTTTTCACTGCGATCACCCGACCCCACCATCGAACGACGCGATGCGTTTGATGCGTTCATCTGTTCCATGCGTTGCTTTTCATACAGTTTCGAACGCAGAACCGCCATTGCAGTCGCTTTGTTCTGGAATTGTGAACGTTCGTTTTGGCATGTCACAACAATGCCCGATGGAAAGTGTGTAATACGAATTGCGGAATCAGTTTTGTTAACATGTTGACCACCTGCGCCAGACGCACGATATACATCGATACGAATATCTTTGTCTTCGATAACAACGTCAATATCTTTGGCTTCGGGCATAACGGCGACCGATGCAGCCGATGTATGAATACGACCGCCCGCCTCTGTTTCTGGAACGCGCTGAACACGATGGATGCCCGATTCAAATTTCATGCGCGCATATGCGCCAACACCATCGATTTTGAACACAACTTCCTTGTACCCGTGTAATGATGTTGGGTTTTCTTCGATAATTTCAACTTTCCAACCATGGCGCAGCGCATACGACTTATATTGATTAAATAAATCGCCCGCAAACAGCGCAGATTCTTCGCCTCCAACCCCCGCGCGAATTTCCATAATCACACTATTATCATCCGCCGCATCGCGTGGCAATAACGCAATCTGCAATTTCTTTTCGATTTCCGGCAACGCATGATTTAATTCAATCAACTGTTCCGCCGCAATCGCATGCAATTCGGGGTCATGTTCCATCTCTGTGGCATCGGCAATACCCCGAACTGTTTGGAAATATTGGTTTATCAATGGCAATATTTCATTCAGGCGCGAATATTCCTTGGACACCTTGGTCAATTCATCACCCGTCAGCGTTCCACTGTTCATTTGGGCTTCGATTTCTGCCGCGCGTGTTTGAATGTCTTTTAATTTCTGTTCAACTATCATTTTATTATGCCATTTTTAGTAATTTTATCGTGTCCGCAACCGACAATTTTTGTTGTTCGCCGGTCGCCATATTTTTGACACTAATTTCTTTAGATTTCACTTCATCTTCGCCGATTATCAAACTGAATTTAGCCATAATTTTGTCGGCGTATTCAATCTGGCTTTTGAACTTCTTGTCCGCATCCAAATACGCAACTGTGGTGATATTTTCATCACGCAGACTATTCACAACCGATGCCGCGAATGGTACCGCCGCATTACCCATTGGCAACACCGCCGCAACGATTGGTTTTTCAAACTGTGTCAAATCAATCTTGCCCGCATCCATCAATGCAACAAATATGCGCGAAAAGCCAATTGCCGCACCGGTTCCAACGATTTTTGTCTTGGAAAACTTAGATGCCAGATTTTCATACCGACCACCACCCGCCGCCGTTCCAAATTCTGGATATGACAATAACTTGAATTCAAAAACAATGCCGGTATAATATGCCAACCCACGTGTTATCGACAGGTCAATTTCGGCATTTTTAACGCCCATTTGTTTTAACAAATCCATGAATTCTTTTAATTCACGAATTGCCGAATCTAAGTTATCACTTTTGTTTACAAAGTTATCATAACCATTTGTAAACACAGATTTAATTTCATTTTCCAATTTTTCGTTTTTAAGCGTTTCATTTAACCAATTTGCGAATTCGTCATCGCCAATTTTGTCGCGTTTGTCGATTAAAATGAACACCTGTTTTTTCTGGTCTGCATTTAACCCCAGATAGTCAAACAACGCATCCCAAAATGGTCGCGAACCGATACGAACACAATTTTCACCAATGAAATTTGATACCGAATTCAACGCGCGTTGAATTACAGAAATGATTTCTGCATCATAATTGATGGACATTTTTTCAATTCCCATAATGTCCATATCCATCTGGTAAAATTCGCGATAGCGACCACGTTGTGCGCGTTCACCACGATAGCGTTTTGAAAACTGTGATGCACGGAATGGAAACACCAAATCATTCAGGTGCCCCGCCACATACCGCGACAGTCCCACCGTTCCGTCATACCGCAGGCCCATTTTCGTGTCGCCCTTTTGGAACAAAAACATTTGGGTTTCAATTTCGTCCCAGTTGTCTTTATCCGTCAACACTTCGGCACGTTCGATTGCCGGCAAATCCAGATATGAAAAGCCCGCCACGCGCAGCACATCCAGCATGCGCGCCGCACAATAGTCAAAGCACCGCTGTTGCAACGGTGTTAATTCTATAAATCCCGATAAAGGTTTTGTTGGTTTTAATTCCATTTTCGTTATCCCTGTTTTGTATATTTACGGAAATTCGCATACATATCGCATGCATTATATCATAATTTTTATAAGAACGCTAGAAACACACACCCGCACGGGCGTGATGCAAAAACGAAAAAGAAATCATATTTTTATTCATAGCCATTTAATAATAGCCCAAAAATATTGGATTTCAAGGATTAAAAATATTCATGCAATTCGGCGCCGTGCTGATTCAGCCAACGCTTTGCGCGTTCCACCCCGAAACCGTACAGTTCGCCAACCGTTGCCCAAAACGCCGGCGAATGATCCATGTGCCGCCGGTGCGCCAATTCATGCATAACAACATAGCGCATAACGTCCCGCGGTGCGAATGCCAACCGCCACGACAGTGACATTGTGCCGGTGCTGGAACAACTGCCCCAACGGGATGTTGTGTCATGTGCGACAACGCGCGTTGGCCACAATTCGCGTGGTGCGGTTTTAATCATTTCACGCGCAGTTTTCAAAAATTCGGTCTTTACAAAATTACGCACGCGGCTTTCAAACATTTCCGCCCCGCCCCCAACAACCAGTGTCGCATGCATATCATCGTGAACAATCAAATGATTCGCGCGCCGCGCGGTGTCGCGCGCCAGCACAACAACGCGCCCCAAGATTTCAATTTCATCGCCGGGGGCAATTTTACGCTTTTGCGGGGCGCGTGCAAAGATGTTTTCAATCCATTTACGTTTTGATTCAATAAATTTAATTACCGATGATGTCGGGGTTATCCACGGCTTGGTCGCGTGCAATTCGTGCACCGGCGTTGTTTTGGGTCGCAACGTTATATTCCGTGCACCGCGCCGCGTTGTAATTATAATTGGGATTTCTTCGCCGGTTGAAGATACAAAAACATAGTCCGCCATATTATTTTTTCATTTTACCCGCAATTTCACGCGCAATTTGCCGCGCATCAAATCCCAATGCCGCATAAACCGCATCGCCCGGTCCCGACATACCAAACCGCGTCAGACCAATAACCGCATCGGCAAATTCGAACCATGGCGTGGGGGATGATGCCTCAATCGCGACAACATAGCCACGCAAGATATGTTGTTTATACAACGCACTGCACAGGCGAAAATGATCAACCGATGGCATACTTACCACCTGGACACCATCGCCCAGAATATTTGCGACATCGATTGCCAACGGAACCTCTGCCCCGGTTGCAATCAGCGTCATGCGCACCCGCGCCGTTTTTGCGGGTTTAATTACATATGCACCATGCGCAACCGCGGCACCCGCGGGCGTTGCAATTTGTTTGAATTTTTGCCGCGATAAAACAATACAGGTCGGTCGTGCCATATCCGTCAACGCGGTGCGCCATGCATATGCAACCTCTACCATATTACATGGGCGCAAGACGTTTATATTTGGAATCATACGCAGTGACGCCAACTGTTCAATCGGTTGATGTGTCGGGCCATCTTCGCCAACAGCAATACTGTCGTGGGTTAAAACATAGACCACCGGCAACCCCGACATTGCCGCCAGACGCATCGCCGGCCGCATATAATCACTGAACACCAAAAATGTTGAACCAAATGTGTGCAACCCCGCCGCCGCCATGCCGTTCATTATTGCACCCATCGCGTGTTCGCGCACACCATAATCAATATAATTCCCATTAAATTCGGGCGGTACAATATGCACCGAATTTGCAACATCGGTGTTGGTGCTGTGCCCCAAATCCGCGCTGCCCCCGATAATATTCACACCCGCGCCCAGCATCGCATTTATATACATTCCAGACAATTCGCGCGTTGATATTACCGCGGGCGCATCTGGTGTTTTTACGCGCGACAAATTCAGTGCCTTTATCGGTGCGCGCGCAACCCGTGGTGCCGCCGCAACCGCACGCCACAATTCACGCCCATGCGGCGAATCCAGTTTTTGAATCAGCCGTTCAATTTCATCCGCACCAATTGCCAGCCCATGCGCCGCCGCCGTTCCCGCGACCGATGAATATTGTCCAATAACCGTTTTGCACTGAATAAATGTTGGCCGTGCCAACCGGCGCGAATCGGCAATTGCGCGCGCAACAGCCGCACCGTCATTTCCGTCCACCGCAACAACATTCCACCCCGCCGCACGCATACGCGTTGGAATATCCATATCGGTCAATGCCGCACCATCAATCGTGATGCCGTTATCATCCCACAGTAAAACCAGATTATTTAATTTATATCGCCCCGCAAACGCAATCGATTCGGCGGCGACCCCTTCGCTTAAATCGCCATCGCCACAGATGCAATACACACGCGCATTTGATTTTTGAATTTTTTCCGCCAATGCCAGACCGACCGCATTACCGACCCCCGCGCCCAGCGGCCCCGTTGTTGCATCAACACCATCCATCCCAAATTCTGGATGCCCCGGCAGACCACCAATTTTACGGAAACTTTCCAACGACCCAATTTTATACCCCGCCAATTTCAATGTCGCATACAGCATTGCCGAACCATGACCCGCCGACAAAACGAATCGGTCAATTCCCGCACGCATAAAGTTTGCAAAAACCGCGGTTATAATATCCGCCGCGCCCAGCGCGACCCCAACATGCCCCGACCGCGCCGCCAAAATCGCACGCAAGGCATCGGCGCGAACCGCACCCGCCATATCTTTCAAATCCGTGGCATTGTACATCATTTTATGGTATTATATCATAAAACAAAGGTATATAAAATGCTAAAAATTTGGACAGATGGTTCGTGTTTAGGTAACCCCGGCCCAGGCGGTTGGGCATTTGTTGCGACCGATGGTGAAAACATTGCTGAACGCGCCGGTGGCGAAGCCAACACGACAAACAATCGCATGGAATTGATGGCGGTGATTCGCGCGCTTACGGCGGCGCACCGACACAAATTGGTTGAAATACATACCGACAGCCAATATGTCAAAAACGGCATGCAATCGTGGTTAAAGAATTGGAAGCGCAACAATTGGCGCACCGCAGATAAAAAGCCGGTCAAGAATCAGGACCTGTGGCAAAAATTGGACGAATTGTCACAAAACATCGAAATTCATTGGGTTTGGGTGCGGGGGCACGCGGGCGAAGAATTTAACGAACGTTGTGATGAACTGGCACGCGGACACGCCGAAAAATTGAAATAAAAAACCATTATCTATTGGTTGACAAATCAAATATTCGTATTATAATTCGTGTACAAATATAAGAAAATCAACAGGAGGTCACTATGGCAAGAAAAACTGTCACAGCACCAAAAGATACTAAATTTATCGAAGAAGTTATCATCAATGACCGCGAAAAAATGCCAGTTCGTGGTGGGTATATGATTCGCACACAATTGATGTCTGACGAAATTCCAGATGATACATTTATGGATCAATTTGTCGCACGCTATCAACGCGAAGTCGAAGATTATGCAAACAAATTCCCAACTTCGACAAAAACAGAAATGATTCAATCGTGGCGTGCCAGAATCGTTAAAATGCACGAAATTATTAAAAAAACCCGCAATGACAATTCGTTAAACGATTTCGAAAAGAAAGCGAAAATTGAACGCTGTTTGGATATCATTCGAAACGACCAATATTCAATTGAACAGGCGTTGAACTACCTGCAACGCCGCGCCAACGAAGGTCGTGAAATATTTGAAAAATTGAATCAAAAAACAAAATAAGGACGCCAAAATGAAGCAAAAGCCAGTCACCGAAGGTATGACACCGGAACAATTGCGCGAATTTCATGACCATGTTCGCGAAGAAAATCGTGGCAACCCGGCAAACGCATGGGATATTGTCCCCGGCGGCCGCAGTTATAAAATTGATGACAAACCAATGTCCGATGATTTGGGTTATGGTTTCTTTGCAACTGGCGAAAAGCAGCGCATACACGAAGACCAAGAGGTTTTGTCGGCGCGCCAAGACAAACGCAAGTTGATTGAAAAGTGGCGCGGTTATATCGAAACATTGGAAAATCGTATCAAACAAATCCAAGCCGATTCGACAATGCCAATCGCAACAAAACAGCGCAAAATTCAAAACACATTAAATAAAATAAATGAATACAAACAAGACATCGCACGAACCGAAGCATACCTGGCCGACCAGGCAGCAAAAAATCATGCGTTGTATGAACAATATATGAAAACAAAATAAAAAACGGCGGAAACGCCGTTTTTTTTTATCCCCGAAACCCCAGTGCCACAATAAACATTTCAACACTGTCTTTGCGTGATGCCGGCGGCTTGATATGATGTACCGTATCAAAATGCAACTTTATTTCGCGCACCAAATCGCCCGTGGTACCACCGGTGAACGATTTTACAACGAATGCCCCACCCGGCTTTAACGCGCGCAACGCAAAATCCAGCGCATATTCCAACAACACCATTTGACGCAAATGGTCGGTCTTTTTATGACCAACCGTGTTCGGCGCCATGTCCGACAAAACCACATCGGCGGTGCCACGATCCGTTGCGTCCGCCGGTAAATTTAATTGTGTTTCCAACCAGCGCAACGCATCATCGGTTGTAAAATCGCCCTGGTAAAAAGTCACATTGGGAATCGGTTTGATTTCCAGTAAATCCATCGCGAAAATCTTGGAATGCGGATATGTGCGCGCAACATATTGCGACCATGAACCCGGTGCCGCGCCCAAATCAACAACAACCTGGCCATTTTTCAGGAAATGAAAACGTTCGTCCATTTCAATCAGTTTATATGCCGCCCGCGCCCGATAGCCATCACGATGCGCCCGCGCAACATATGGGTCTGCCGCCTGACGTTGCAGCCACGCGACCGATGACTTATGTTGTGCAATTTTCTTATTTAGTATTTTCATTTTGTTGTTGCAATTTTCTTAGTGTGGACGCATAAAACCGTTGCGCATTTTTTAACGCACATGCCGGCGAAATAAGGCGAAAATGATCATTGTCTATCATGAACAGTACATTTTGTCGCCCACTGTATTTATACACAACCGGCACAGAATATGCTTCAAGTCGCGTACCAATATCTTTATATGTGCACCACCATTCAACTGGTGGACTAACACTGATTATCTTGTCGTTAAAAGTGCGTTCAATAAAATTATATACCTTTTCTTTGATTTTCATTTTGCCTGTTTTCCTGTGTGTTATGTCCCCCCACCACAGTTGTTTTTATTTTGCGCCTGGAACACCGCCGGCGGCCTGCATGCGTTGCATTACAGCCTCCATCCCACCCATGCGTTGAATCATCGCCATTTGTTGTTTCATTTTGGTGTATTGCTTGATAATGTGTTCCACATCGCGCACGGTGCAACCCGCGGTTTCGGCAATACGCGTTTTTGCATTGGCAAAGATTTTTTCTGGTTCGGCGCGTTCGGCGGCGGTCATTGCCTCCAATATCTTAATCTGGGCATCAACACTGCCGTCTTTGATTTTTTCTTTCATAGCACTTACGGCACCCGACATACCCGGCACCATTTTCAACAGACCGCTAAAATTGCTCATCTTTTTAAT
>CAMOCR010000015.1 GCA_946611025.1 uncultured Alphaproteobacteria bacterium
TTCTTGCATAATATTTTTTTTGTTGCTAAAATCACAGCATGGCAAGCAAGAAAAGTTTTTTTCGCCGCGCATGGAAATGGTTCTGGGATTTGGTGCTGGGCATCGGTATTTTGCAATGGTTTATTGCAATTATTATTGCCATGCCAATCTGGTTCGTTTATTTAACCAGCCGAATTAAAATCACAAACTATGAAACATTTAAAAAATATCGCCGCCGGCCTGCAATATTCGTTTTTTGGCATGGTCGCAGTATGATGTTATCACCCATAATTGCCGTGGGGCGCATGCGTGCATATGCAATTGCCAGTCAACATCACGATGGTCGCATAATGGCAAAAGTTCAACGGTTGTTTGGTCTGCGCCCGTTATATGGTTCAACAACGCATGGTGGAATGTCGGTGTTGCGTGGGGGGCTGCGTGTGTTGGGTGGTGGGCGGTATTCATTATGTATTTCGCCCGATGGTCCGGGGGGACCGTCACTGCGTATCCAAGACGGGACAATGTATTTTTCAAAAATGACAGGGGCGCCGATTATACCGGTTTGCTATTCGGCATCGCGTGCCAAGTTTGTTAATCGTTGGGATCGGTATATGATTGCAAAACCGTTTTCGCGTATAAATTGTGTTGTTGGGGCGCCGGTTGTTGTGCCGCGGCGCGCAACAGATGACGAAGTGCAAAAAATAAAAAATGATTTAGAAAAATATATGGTTGAAACGGTTCATAAAATGGATGCGGAATTTAATCATATGGTCGTTGAACAAGATTTAAAGGCCAGAAAATTTAAAAATATGTTGCGTGAACAACGCGCCGCGGCGCGTAATATCAAGTGGGGAAAATAAAATGAAAACACCATATTGGTTTATACATAAAACATTGATGTCTTTTATTTTATGGCCGATATCGGTGTTGTATTATTGGATTTCGCGCATGGTATTTAATGTGCGTAAAA
Organism: uncultured Alphaproteobacteria bacterium; assembly: GCA_946611025.1. Classification (GTDB taxonomy): domain Bacteria; phylum Pseudomonadota; class Alphaproteobacteria; order Rs-D84; family Rs-D84; genus Enterousia. The sequence continues at coordinate 950 of CAMOCR010000015.1, forward strand.
TGCGTGGATATGAATCGCGGCGACCGGTTATCTGTGTTGGAAACATTTTGGCGGGCGGCGTTGGCAAGACACCGATTGTGCGTACAATTGCAACATTTTTAGATGCACCGGTTGTTATGCGTGGGTATAAGGGAAAAAAAAACACAAACAATATTGGTGACGAAGCGTCAATGTTATCGCGGGCGGGGCTGATTGTGCATACGGGCGATCGTAAAAGTAATGTTATGTTGCTGGACAAACAAAAAAATCAAAAAACACCAATTGTTATGGATGATGGTCTGCAAAATCCAACGGTTAAAAAAAATATATCGTTGATTGTGTTTGATGAATCAATTGGATATGGAAATGGGTTTTTGTTGCCGGCGGGACCATTGCGTGAACCAAAAACACATGCGGCAAATGCCGATGCAATTATTATTATTAAATCAAAAACACCGCGTAAAAACTTTACAATTCCGGCTGGTGTACCGGTGTTCTATGCGACAAATCAAACAATTTCACCATATGATGAAAATGAAAAAATTGTTGCGTTCGCGGGTATTGGTTATCCAAAAAAATTCTTTAAATGTTTAACAAATGTTGTTGCAACGCGCGCGTTTGGCGACCACTATCAATACACTGCCGATGATATTAAAAAATTACAAGAATTGGCGGCGCGACATGGCGCAAAACTGGTGACAACGGAAAAAGATTGGGTAAGATTGCCGGAAAATGTGCGTGATGAAATAAAATATGCGCGTCTGGATACGGTTATTGAAAATGATTTCTGGGATTGGTTAAAGGAGAAAATTAAATGACGACCATACTAAAACCAATTCATATGGTGGGCAAGGGGATTCATTCTGGTTTGCCGGTTGAAATAGTAATTAAACCATCAAAAAAATCAGGTATATATTTCAAGCGCGTTGATATGCGCGGCACAAAACAAATGCCGGCAACATACGATAATGTTGGCGAATCAAAAATGCGCAACACAACAATTGGTGATATGGCGGGTGCGCATGTGCAAACGGTTGAACATTTAATGGCGGCATTGTTTATATCGGGTGTGGATAGTGTGGTTGTTGAAATAAACGGCCCAGAGACACCAATTATGGATGGCAGTGCGTTTATGTTTTTAACAGAAATAAATCGCGCGGGTGTTGGTGCCGGTAAAATGCGTAAAATAATTGTTAAAAAACCGGTTATTGCATATACGCAGGAAATTCGCCGCACGTTGCCAAAAATGTTTCGTTTGAAACTGTGGTTAATGGATAAAATCGCGCATCGTAAAAGTGATGGTTTTGTAAAACTATCACCAAACGACGGGAAACATTTGAATATAACGGCAACACTGGTTTACCCAGAAAAAATTATTGGTCGCCAGACATACACATATTCATATGATGGAACAAAAAAATCAAAAGATGTGTTTTTGAAACAAATTGCACGTGCGCGCACATTTGGAAAATTTAGCGAATGGGAATATTTGAAAAAGCACGGTATGGGACGCGGCGCAGACGAAACAAATGTTATTGCATTAAACGGTGATGGCAGTGGCACATTAAATAAACTGATATATCCAGACGAATTTGTGCGACATAAAATAATTGATGCGGTTGGGGATATGTTCACATCTGGGGGTGTGATATGTGGAAATCTGGAATCATACAAGGGGTCGCATGCGCTAAATAACCTGGTTTTGAAAAAGTTGTTCAGTGATAAATCAAATTATGATATAGTTGATGTGAAAAGAAAATGGGGGAAATTATGAAAAAGTTATTTGCATTATTGTCGGTCATGTTGGTCGCGGCATGTGGTGGCATGATAAAAAATGAAAACGGCAGTGAATTTATAAAACAGTTAGATGCCGAACCAATCGGTTGCACATTTTTGTATAAACTAGAATCCGAAGTATCGGTCTACGATGCCGATGATGCCCGCAGATATCTGGAAAATCGTATCGCTGACCAGGCGCGTCCGGGTAATGCGTATTGGATTGTTTCCCAACGCACAAAACCAAACGAATGGGTAATATTTGGTCCAGAACGCGCATTTGTCTTGGTTGCAAATGTTTATGATTGTCCACATTCAAACATGCGAACGGCACGTGATGGTGGGTCGGCGACGGTTTCGCCCGTCTATGATATGGGTGGATGTTCATCTATGTATGGCGAATGTTATTAAATTTTAGTCCCGTCAATAAAAAATGACGGGATTTTTTATTCTGTGTTTGCCAAGAGGTGTTTTTTTATGTTATAATTAACACCAAGGTAGAGAGAAATTGGCAAATAATACAATATTAATTCACAGGAAAAAGTATGCTGTGGGGTTGTTTTGGCAACCGGTGGCATCTGGGGTTGGCGGGCGCGCGGGCGCACGTCGTTTGTCGCATTCAATTGACGGGCGATATGGGTTATTTGTTGAATACAATCAAATGATTGGTTTGGCGGCACGCCGGTCGGGTTATCGTGCCGGTATGCCGGTTGCGGCGGCAGAAATTGTTGATGCAATGACGGAATATTCGTCATTTTTAACGGCTTTTGTCATTGCTGGTGGTTTTTATATTGTTGCGGTTCGTAATGGAATTATTTTAAAAGATAATTTTTATGATTCTGAAAATGTCGCACGAACCGAATATGCCGAATTGGCACAAATGCCCGATTGGGGCGCGTTTATTGCACCAGAATCATGGGGTGTTCCGCGTTCAATTGAACGCAGTATTGATGATGTTATAAATGGACACGCACATACGGCGCTGCGTTCGATTCATTTGACGGGTTCGGTGATTGTTTCGTTATTGTTGATATTGTTGTTTATCGGTGGAATCGGGTTGATATTCCACGATTCATTATTGCGAACAATTTCGCCGCGTCCAGAAATGTCGCGTGTTGATGAAGAATTGGCGGCGGAATACAAACGCCAAATCGAAGAAAAAAATAAACAATTAGATGTGGAATATAACATTGAAAAAAAATTACCACCCGAACCAATTGTTATGCCATATGAAATATTACCAGATGTCGCCGCGCGCGCAGATGTGTGTTATCGCGCGATTGGGTTTTTAATGCAATCAATTCCAGGTTGGGTGCCAGTTGCGGCAAAGTGTGGCGAAACACATGCAACGGCACAACTGCGCCGTACATTTGGGACATTGGGTGATTTTTATACGGTTGCGACTGATTTAATGCCGGGTGCATATGTCCAAGAAAATTCCGAAAATTTAATATCTGTACGCGTTAAATTACCGGATGTTGATGTTATATCCAGTCAAGATGAACGCGATGCGGACACAATTATTCGTGATGTGACAACACTGTTCCAGGGGATGAATATGGATGCCGATATTCATTCGGTCACAGATACGGTGACAAATGGTGTTGATACGGCGTATTTTGATATCGTTGAAATTTCCGCATCTTCAAAAATGGTGCCGATGCAGTTTATGAAACTGTTCGATAATTTCGGCGGTGTTTATTTGACGGCGTGTGATTGGAATTATTCCAACCGCACATGGAACTATGAGGTGATAATCTATGCTAAGACAAATTAAAAAAATTATGTTTTCTGTGTTGGTGTGTGGTTTTATGGCAACGGGTGTGTCATATGCTGCAACCGATGAGTTATTGGTTGATGTCGACATGGAAGATGTATCGGCAGATGCGGTTGCATCTTATGATATCGAAGGCAGTGTTTTCCAACAAATAACCGATTTGGAACAAGAAAAAGTCTTGATGCAGTTGGAAAAAGAACGCGCACAATTAGATTTAGATTTAGACAGATTGGCAGCAGAAAAAATAAAACTGCATATGGAAATTGATGCCTTGTCGGGTCGTGCCGATGAACAACAACAAGAATTTGAAAACAAAATGGCAAAGTTAGAGGCAGAAACCGCGCGTCTGGAACGCGAAAAAGCAGAATTAGAAGCCGAACCGGTTGAAAAACCAACAACAGCACCAAAAGCCAAGGTTCAAGAAGAACAGGAAGAATCCCCCATTTCAAAAAAATATAAATTGGTAAATGTTATTGGTGCAGGTTCACAATTGCAGGCAACAATCGCAGATTTAGCAACCGGACAAAACAAACGGTTAACAGTTGGTCGTGTTTTGGATGGATATACGGTTAAATCAATATCACTGGACGAAGGGGTTGTTTTAATTCGTGGTGGCGAAAAACAGGTATTGGGTATAAGTGGTAATGCGAAATAATATGTGAATAAAAATGAAAACCAAAGAAACCGATATTTTGTATGATAATGTTAGCACACCAGATGGGAAACCATCAATTCCGGTGGGTTTGGAAAATGCGGAAAACCGCGATATTATTGAATACCTGTTTTCAAATGGTAATCGATTGTTGACGGCAACCGGTGCGCCAATGGCACTAACGCATGATATGCAGAGTTTGATTGCATATTTTTCTGGTGGGGAAATTATCATTTCACGAACACATCGCTATGATGGGCGTGTGTTGGCTTTTATCGATTTATTAAAACGTCGTTCACATGTTGTGCGTGAACCATTTTATTCAGATTTAGGTTTGGTATCTGGAATATATAAAACGTACGAAGGTCGCATTGGTGGTGGTGTACGCAATGCGCGCGATTTTGATAACCAGATGCAGAAAGATTTTGTCGATATTATTGCCAAGGCGGCGGCACAAAAGGTGTCTGATGTTCATATCGAAGTTGCTGACCAAACCACAATTTATTTCCGTATTGATGGCAGTATGCAGCCCGTCTTGGAATATAACGCGGCATGGGGTGAATCGTTTGTTCGTGCGGCATTTGCATCGGCAGATATGTCAAATGCAAACTATGCACAAAACGAATACCAATCGGCACAAAAAGATGGTCGTACACCGTTGCGTGGAACCAAGGATTTATATTTACCGGCGGGTATTTTAAGTATTCGTATGCAATTTAACCCGATTGCATTTGGGTCGCGTTATGTGGTTATGCGATTGTTATACGATAACCCAACCGAAGGGATAAAAACCGAACAAGAATTTGGACCATATGAGCAACGTTTGTTGATGCGTATGCGTTCATTTCCAACGGGTTTGGTAATTGTTGCCGGTCCAACCAGTTCTGGTAAATCAACGACATTGGTTCGTAATATGTCAATGATGTTAAAAGAACGCAATTATGAAATAAACATGATTACGGTGGAAAACCCGGTTGAACAAAAGATTTTTGGCGCACATCAAATGCCAGTCACAAACGCCATGAACGAAGAACAACGTGACGAGGCATATACCGAAGCATTGGCGGCGGCATTACGCAGTGACCCCGATACATTGATGGTTGGTGAAATTCGTACATTGGCGGCGGCGCAATTGACGGTGCGTGGTGCGTTGTCGGGTCATAATGTTTGGACAACATTACACGCAAATTCTGCAATGGCGGCGTTGACTCGTTTGCTGGATATGGGTATAGAACCGTTTAAATTAAAAGAAGAAACGCTGATGCGTGGGTTGGTATCAATGCGTTTATTCAAAAAGGTTTGTCCGCATTGTCATGAACGTTTGGCAGACCACCCAGAAAATCCGGCATATAACCGTGTTTTAGATGCGTTCGGTGAAATTGGTTTGAACCAGGTATTTATTCGTGGCGCGGGTTGTGATTTATGCAAGGGAACCGGTACATTGGGGCGTATCAAGGCGGGCGAAATTATTATCACCAACAGTGAATTTTTATCGTTGGCATTGGCGGGTAAAACCGATGATGCGGTGCGTTATTGGTTGGAAGAAATGGACGGGCGCACACTGAAAGAGGCGGCAACAGAATTGATGTTGTCGGGTATCATCGGTGTTGATGAATTAGAACGTTGGGTCGGTTTGTTGGACAGACCGGGGGTGTATTGATATGAATCGCCTGGATTTATGGTATGCACGTCTTGTTTTCCGTTTAAGCACTGAAAAGCGCATGGCGACAATCCGTAAATTGGCATCGCTGTTGCGTAATGATTTTACATTAATGGATGCGTTAAGTCGTTTGGAAATGATTGAATCAAACGGTGGGCGAAAACCAAACGAACCATTTGCAATTGTTATGCGTGTTTGGCAGCAAAATTTGGAACGTGGGATGAGTTTTTCTGACACAACGCGTGGTTGGTTGCCAGACGAAGAAACATTACTGGTGACAAGCGGAAATATATCTAATTTGGTTGTTGCGCTGGAAAACACAACACGCGTGGTGGAAAGTGCCGGTCGTATTCGCCGTGCGGTGCGTAATGCCGTTGCATATCCATTATTTTTGTTGGCATTAACATTTGCGATTGTTGTTATGGTGGGAATATATCTGGTGCCACCATTGGTCGAAGTTGCGGGTAATGACATTATTTGGCGTGGCACGGCACGCGGTTTGATTGTGTTGTCCGATTTTATGGTGGCAAATTGGTATTGGTTTGTGTTTGGCTTTATTGCATTGATTATATTTATTGGTATTTCGTTGCCAAATTGGTCTGGTCGCCTGCGTACAGCATTTGATAAATTGCCACCATGGAATATTTATAAAATTCATATTTCTGTTGGTTGGTTAATGTCGTTATCATCAATGATTGCTGCGGGAATTACAATGCCTGATGCAATGCGTATGTTAGCTGATAATTCGAACAGGTATTTACGCAATATTATCGAAGAAACACTGCAATTTATCGCAAATGGCAGTAATTTAGGTGTTGCATTGTCGCAAACTGGGCGCGATTTTCCAAATCACGAAATTGTTGGTGATTTGATGATATACGCAGATATGGTTGATTTTGATAAAAACTTGACATCAATTGCGAACGATTATTTAGACGAATCTGTGCGTAAAATGGAATCAATATCAAATGTTTTGAACAGTATTGGTATTTTAATGGTTTCTGCGATTATTGCATGGGTGGTACTGGGAACATTCCAAATGCAAGACCAAATTACAGCAGTACTTAGTTAAAAGTTCAAAGTTCAAATAATGTGTGCCGGCATTCGCCGGCACTACTTTATTATATTTGCGCTTTGAACGTTCTATTAGACCATAAACGGCAGGTTTTCCAACGTGCCTTCGGCGACACGGACATTTACATCAATCATCATAAATACCGAATCTGGTGTTTTTGGTATTTTTGATGAAAATAAATCAGTGTCCAATAAGTGCGATGTGTTCACCGATATCTTGGTTATCAAATGGTCGTCATCCAACAATGTGTAAATTGGCCCAATGTCGCGTGGGGTATTTTCCCCGATTTCGTGTTCATTTTGTGGACAACGCAGACCATCAAACAGGGTTTTTATACGGTTGTCGATATCAGACCGTGAAACACCAACGATTTCCGGGTGCAACATTTGAATTTCTAATTCCGCCAACAATTTCAGGTTTGGTGTAATAATCGGGTTCCAATCAATACCGCCGATATGGCGCGTGGAAATCGGGCTTTTAGTTGGGTTTGGAATCATATATTGCTTCAGGTTATCCCACGGGCTGTGTTCGATAAGTTTCTTTAGTTGTGGGTGAAACTGCATGCGAATATCGGATATATGCTGGGCGCGTTTTTTGGGGTTTACCAAAATATCGCCAAAATACAATAGTTTAAACTTCATTTTTCTACCGTCCGTGCTTGTTGTTTTAAGTATAATTCGTGTGCTGCTTTATCGGCGTCTGGATTAAGAATAATATTATATCCGGTTCGGTGGTCTGTGCGGTCACGATATGCCATTTTGCGTGGCCCCCCACGACCAGGAATCATTCGGTTCTGGCGTTCTATGGCAACCAAAAACAATCTAACTTTTTCTTCGGATTCGCCCCATCTGGTGGCGACATCTTTATATTTATTATTTTTTAAATCTTCTTTTTTTTCTGGCATTTTTATCCCCTTTTTCCTTGAAAATTATACCATAAATTGCTATGTTTTACACGTTAAAAAGAAAGGATTTATCATATGGCAGTAAATAATGAATATACCGGTGATTCAATTAAGGTATTAAAGGGGCTGGAAGCGGTTAAAAAACGCCCAGGTATGTATATTGGTGACGTTGGCGAAGGGGGGTCGGGCCTGCATCACATGATTTACGAAGTTGTCAATAACTCTATTGACGAAGCAATGGCGGGGTATGCCGACACGGTGTATGTTTCGCTTAATGCAGATGGTTCGGCAACAATTCGTGATAATGGTCGTGGTATGCCATTTGATATAAATCATGAAACGGGGCGTTCTGCCTTGGAACTGATTATGTGCGAATTGCATGCCGGTGGTAAATTTGATAACGAAAGCAACGGCGCGTACAAGGTTTCTGGTGGTTTGCACGGTGTTGGTGTGTCGGTTGTAAACGCATTGTCCACATGGCTTGAAGTGCGCGTATGGCGCGGCGACAAAGAAGCCATAATGACCTTTGCCGATGGTGTACCAACCGCCGATTTGAAAATTATTGAAAACAAAACACATCATGAACACGGGACAGAGGTGACATTTAAACCATCACCTGATACATTTACCGGAACAGAATTTAATTTTGATGTCTTGGAAACATGGCTGCGTGAACAATCGTTTTTGAACGCAAATGTTAAAATTATTTTGGAAGATTTGCGCGGTGCTGATAAAAAAGAACGCGAATTCCACAGTGTTGACGGACTTAAAGGTTTTGCAACATATCTGGACAAGTCCAAGGAATTGTTAAACCGTGAACCAATTCACATGATAAAACAAATCGAAGATACATATATCGAAATTGTTTTACAGTGGACAACGGCATATACCGAAACATCGTTGTGCTTTACAAACAATATTCCAAACCGCGATGGTGGTACGCATTTGGCGGGGTTCCGTGCGGGCTTGACGCGTGCAATCAATAAATATATTGCCGAACATAATAACAAGAAAGATATCGCACTTACCGGTGAAGATTTTCGCGAAGGACTAACCAGCATCATCAGTGTCAAAGTGCCAGATCCAAAATTCGGTTCCCAGACCAAAGATAAACTGGTGTCCAGCGAAGTTCGCCCATTGGTTGAAAACACAGTCAGTGAATTGCTGTATGAATATCTGGAAGAAAACCCAGTGGTTGCAAAACTGATTATCGACAAGATTGTAGAGGCCGCCACCGCGCGTGAGGCTGCACGCAAAGCGCGTGAATTGTCGCGTAAAAAATCAGGCCCAGAATTGGGTGGGTTGCCTGGGAAATTGGCAAACTGTTCAGAAAAAGATCCGGCAAAATGCGAATTGTTCATTGTCGAAGGGGACTCGGCTGGTGGTACGGCAAAGCAGGGGCGCGACAGAAAAACCCAGGCGATTTTGCCACTGCGCGGCAAGATTTTGAATGTTGAACGTGTGCGCTTTGATAAAATGTTGGGTTCCGACACGATTGGCGCGCTTATCACCACAATGGGTACCGGTATCGGCAAAGATGAATTTGATATCGAAAAAATGCGCTATCACAAGATTATCATCATGACCGATGCTGATGTCGACGGTCAACATATTCAAACACTGCTTATGACATTCTTTTATCGTCATATGCCAGAAGCAATCGAACGCGGATACATCTATGTTGCAAAACCACCGCTTTATGGCGTGACCCGTGGCAAACAGCAGATTTATCTGCAAAACGATGCCGAAATGAACGATTATTTGTTGGACCAACTTTCAACCGATGGTGTTATTGAAACCGCGGATGGTGTGACGGTTATGGGTGCAGACCTTAAACGCCTGTTGGGCTTGGTATTTAATATGAAGACCACATTACAGGCGTTGAATCACATTATACCATTGCGTTTCATCGAAGCGTTGGCGTTGAACAAAGTTCTGGAAAACGAAAGCGCGGAAAATATGGCGGCGGCGGAAAAGATGCTGGATGCCGAAGAATTGGAATTCGAACGCGGCTGGCATGTGTCGTCTGATTTAACTGGTATTACAATTACCCGTACATTGCGCAGTGTCACCGAAACACATGTTTTACCACGTGAACGTATGAATGGGGCGGAAATTCGCGCATGGCACCGCATGGATGGTCATGACGAATTGATTGAAACATTTAGCAAACCGACAACATTGCGTGTTAAAAACAAATCACAAAAAATATGGGGCGCGTTCGCGTTGCTGAATACTGCAATTGAATATGCAAAAACCGGATTAAAGATTCAGCGGTACAAAGGGTTGGGTGAAATGAACGCAGAACAGTTGTGGGAAACAACAATGGACCCGAACCATCGTTCATTGTTCCAGGTCAAGGTTTCCGATGCATCCCAGGCAGACGAGGTTGTATCCATGTTAATGGGTGATGTCGTTGAACCGCGCCGCGACTTTATTGTTGAAAATGCGCTGGATGCGAATCTGGATGTGTAATGTTTGATGCAAAATGGTTTTTTGAACTCGAAAAACAAATACGTAATTTGGGCGCCGACAGTGACGCCCAAACTTTTGATGAAATACGCGAAAATTTATCACACCCACGAAAACTATCGCCGATTGACTTTGCCGATATGTGTGCATATGTGATTTTGGCGGGCGGCTTTTCACAAAAAACGGCAAAGCGAATTCATAAACAAATTATGGATTCGGTGCGTGAAAACGGTGCCGATTTTGATACACTTTTTTCCATGTTTCATAATAAAAATAAAATAAATGCAATATGTGAGATTTGGAATAATAAAAACGCGCTGTGTGCCGAATATTACGGCATAGACGCGTTGGACGAAAAATTAAAGTTTTTATCACACCTGCCACATATTGGAAAAATTACCGCAAATCATCTGGCGCGAAATCTGGGTGAAAATGTTGTGAAATATGATATCTGGATTCAACGACTTGGTATTGTTTTTGCAGAGCAAAAACAGAGTGCAGAGTTCAGAGTGCAGAGTTCAGATATAGATAACGGCAAATTAAATCCAGAAATTAAAAAGGTGTGTGATGAAATGTTTGCGCATTTATCGCGCGAAACCGGTTTGCCGATTGGCTATATTGATGTAGTGTTATGGAAGGCGTGTCAGTTGGGGTTGATTAAATGTTAGGGGGCGCAAATGGATGTGAAAATAGAACAATCTTGGAAAACGGCATTGGCACCGGAATTTGATAAAGATTATTTTATTAAACTGACTGACTTTGTGCGCGGGGAATATAAATCTGGCAAACAAATATATCCCGAACCCAAGAATATTTTTAATGCGTTTAACCTGTGCCCGCTGGACGCGGTGCGTGTCGTGATTATTGGTCAAGACCCATATCATGAACCCGGTCAGGCGCACGGTCTGTGTTTTTCAGTATTGCCACCAACACCGATTCCACCATCACTGCAAAATATCTATAAAGAAATCGAAAGCGATTTGGGGCGGCCGTCAAAAACACATGGTGATTTGACATATTGGGCGCAGCAGGGTGTGTTGCTGCTAAATGCAACACTGACCGTTCGCGCGCATGCGGCGGCATCGCACGCGGGGCGGGGCTGGGAACAATTTACCGATGCGGTAATTCGGGAATGCGCGCGGCGCGACAATATTGTTTATATGTTGTGGGGGTCGTACGCCCAGAAAAAAGCACAAATTGTTGATGCGACAAAAAATCTGGTATTAAAAAGCGTGCATCCGTCACCGCTGTCGGCATATCACGGTTTTTTCGGCAATCATCATTTTAGCCGCGCAAATGAATATTTAACGGCACACGGCTATAAACCGATTGATTGGTAATTGATACTTGCAATCGCAAAAATGTCTGTTATAATGCGGTGCATTGGCGGGATAGCTCAGCTGGTTAGAGCAGCGGAATCATAATCCGCGTGTCGGGGGTTCAAGTCCCTCTCCCGCTACCA
>CAMOCR010000016.1 GCA_946611025.1 uncultured Alphaproteobacteria bacterium
ATTTTCACCGCAGGCGAAGCCAAGGGCTGAAAATTGAGTGTCCCGCCGTAGCGTTCCGCGAAGGCGGACGGAACAAATATCGTTTGGATGTGTGGCTCAGTTGGTTAGAGCACTACGTTCACATCGTAGGGGTCGGCGGTTCGAGTCCGCCCACATCCACCACCCTTTGCCAATGCTTCGGGTGGCGAGCCACAAAAATTAAATCGGCATTTCGCCGATTTTTTTATTTGAACTTTGAACTCTGTACTTTGAACCTTTACCGCAATCCCATCGCGCGACAACATGCAGATGCGGCGGTTTTCCAATCGGGATATTGTTTGCCGGGGGTGCGCAAATCGGTCCATGGTTGCCAACCAGAACACTTTTTGGCGTTGCCCGTGCCGGTGCATTTGGCGTATCTGCGTAATGAACATGTTTGGTTTGAAATCTTGCCAGTGTCGGTTGTGCATTTGACAACGACATTTTGATTTTTGGCATCACGCTGGCCCAGTTCCTTGGACGATAAAACCTGATACGCGTTTGCAGAAACAGCCGTTGCGATAACCATTAAACATGCGATAAATAATTTTTTCATTTTTCCCCTGCTCTGTACATCACAATTATACAATTTTTTTGAAATAAAAACAATGTGATTTTTATCGGTAAATTGGATTGGTTGGGACAACATGACACCCCGATGGTCGCAGAAGTTGTAAACCGTTTAACCACCCATTCAAGAAAACATCTTGACTGGCATCGCGTGCAACGATATTAAGATAAAATTGTTCACGATTATTTGTGTAAACATCTGCAAAGTCGCCAACAAAATGTTCGGCGGCATAAATTGTCGCATCGTCAATTTTGCCACTTTGTTCCACGCCCAATGCCGCCTGGAATTGTTTTATTCCAGTTATCGATCCCGACCCAGACATGCCCCATAACAAATATCCACGAAACGCATCGGGTAATTTATTGACATTATGCGCGGTATAAACATTGGTATAATATAAATCTTCGACTTTGCTGCGGGTAATGTTTTTCATGTCAATACCGGCACACAGACCATTTGATGCACAACCATAGCATGTATATCCACCATGGTCGTTGGGATGGCTGCCACATGAACCTTCTTTGCGGAAAGATGTAATCATAAATTTTTCAAACGCGGGGTCTGATTGTGCATATCGACCCGATGTCAAAATTTTGTCGCCCCAATGATGATTGTGTTCGGGTGGTGTGCAACCGCCGTTGTGTGTTTTCAAGTTATATTTTGCAATATTTTCTGGGGTTAATGCCGCCCGCATATATGGCACCCCATTGTAAGATGTTGGCGAATGATTTGTTGAATATATTGAACCATATTTTGTGCCGGTATCGGTGTGGGTTGTGTCTGCATTTGGACAATTTTCGGCATCCGCCGGATAGTTTTTACAATAAACATTTAACGGTTGTGTGTTAAACGCATGTAATCTTTGTACTTCGGCCTTGTATGCCATGCTTTCCAATTCTTTTTGTTCTGCGATTGTAAGGTCTGCAAATGCAGACGCATTAAAATATGGGCGATACCCCTGCTCTTTATTTTCCATGCGTTCAACGAACGTGGCGTCTGCAACGGTTTTTGGGAAAGACGCAACGGTCAAAAAAGATTTGTTCGATAAACTCTGTTTAATTGCGTTTGCATATTGCGAAAACGCGAACGTGTTGCCGCACAATATTGTTGATATGCCAAATAAAAAAACAATGGTTTTTGTTTTCATTATTCAACGGTTGTCCATGGTGTGTCGTTCATAATCAGGTAATACAGTTCCGGATGATTGTTTGGGTTGCGCAGGACGGGACGCACAACATAAATATCAACATTGCACGGGTGGGCGCCGTTGTCATCCATTGTTTCAATCAAATCGGTATGAAATTTTTCGGCAAAATCCATGGCCTGTAAATATGCGGCATCATCGTCTTCGGGGGCGGTCGAACTGCCGTACCATAACAACCACATGCCATAGTTCACAACATTTTCTTGACCCTGTAAATCATCGGCAGAAAGCAATAACAACGGTTTGAAATCAACACCATTGGTAAAATCGCCGGTACTGGTTTCTGCCCAATCGTACATGTCGCCGGCAATTTTTATAGCACTGTACAGTATGCCCAATTTGGCCTCTGCGCGTCCCAATGTGCCAATGTTGCGCATTGTTGATTGAAACAACCAATCGCGTACCCGCCCCGATGTCATTGATTGTCGCGCGATTTTTGCACCGTGTTTTATTGCCTTGTTGCCCTTGGCGGTGGCGCGGATGGTGGGCAATGCGCGGGTTAACACATTGCCGGTCAATTTGCGCTTTTTTAGTGCTGTGCTAAAATTTTTATATGAACGGCGATATTCTTGTAATTCGGAAAATGCCTTGCGCGCATCGGCATATTTTTCAACATCTTTGTCTGCTTTAATTGCCTGTTTCATCTCTTTGGACAATGTTTCACTTTCTTTTTCCAGACGTTTCAAATCATCGGCATATTTTGATGCATCGCCCAATTTTTCAATGTCGCGTAATTCGTGAGAAACGGTTTCTAATTCCTTGGCTTTTTCAGCATATTTTGCCGGATTTTTAACACGATTTATTTTTGATAATTCTTTTTCCAGTGTTTGGTATTTTTTTATTCGCGCAATGGCGGTTTCTGTTCTGGTAAACTTGGTTTCTTGGATAATGTAATCTTGAACTGCTTTTTTTGTTGCTTTTTCCAGGGTTTCGATTTCTTTTGAAAATTTCGATGTATCGCTTAATTTATCAATTTCGCGCAGTTCGTGTAAAACCGATTCCATTTCGTTGGTTTTTTCAGCGTATTTGGCGGCATCGCGAACACGGTCAATTTGCCGTAATTCTTGCTCTAATTTTTTATATTTTTTCAAACGTTCCAGGGTTTTTATGCGACTTGGTGCCGTGATAATTTCTTTTAACCCACGCATTGCACGTGTTGCGCGTGCAGATTTTGTTACACCCGCAATTACTGTGCCGCCCCCGGCGGTTGCCACAGTTATAACAACATCCAACGCAATTTCGGCATATGAGACCCATCGCAAACTGACATCGCCGGCAACATAGTAATCGTTTGTATCATCTTCGCCGGTTGCGTCTTTTAATCCAACGGTTTTAACAACCGCCCGATTTATTGGTTTTTTGTCGCGGGCAAATGCACTTTTGTCGGTGCATGATGAATTTTTTGGATACAGTGAATCAACATTGTCATATATGTACTGTAATGAAATTGTATTGTTTTTATCGGGACCAACAAATTTATCCAACGCGCCGTGTTCGGTCACCATAATCGCATACCATGCCGGGTCAGTATTTGTCCAAACAGAATTGTCATCAATTGCACCAATGCGTGGACTGGGGGTGTTTAATGAATCGGTGTTGCGCTTGGTCGCGATATCGATTCGTTGCTGTAATATTTTTGGTTGGGTGGCATAGTTTATGGTGATTTCACGACCGTGCGGAAAAGTATATTTAATTGGTTGCAATCGAATGTGTTCGTCATCGGCGATGTTTTGTATTTCGGGACACGCCAAAACAGCCTGTAAAACGTCCGCTTGGGCAAATGTGGTTTGTATCCATTGTTGAACAGTTTGTTCATCATCGGTTTCACTGATTTGATTCGCGTTTTTTACCAAGGCATTTGCAAACGCCGCCGTTGCGCATGGTGTGTCTGCGACATTGTCGTATAAAATCTGGTCGATTGTGCGAAATGTGTCATCGGGCTGAAAATCATCTGGTGCCGCGAATGCGTTTATTGTAAAAAAAAGCGAAATTACCAGGGCGCTGTATTTCATTTATTATTACTCGATAATTTCTGGACCAGACAAAACCGTCACTTGTTTAATATCGGTTGTTATTGTTTTGGGGTCAAATAGCCAAAAGAAAAACTCAGGTAGCGACACCCATCCAGATATATCGGTGCGTGGTGCTGGAATAGAATCAATGGCAACCTGGTAAACGGCAAGTTTTGATTGATCTGTATCAACACATGCGGTATGACGTAATTTTTCTGCAAAGGCGACGGTTTCACGGTGTCCGGTATTGTAATCTTTATAGACAACGACAGATTCTACTACACCCGCGGTACTGGTTATAAGCAACCCTGGAAACGCACGTGTTCTTCCATTCAATGGTAGGTCCAGGAAGAATTTGGTGGTTTTTGGTATTTCTGGGGCGGCCGCGTGTACCGCATCATTTACCCCCCAGTCAGATAACTCTTTTAAATCTGGAATGTGTGGCGAACATTCTTTTGTAAAGAAATAGTCCTTGGTTATATCTTCTCTTTTTATAACATCACCGGGTTTATAAGACAGATTATTAATCACCAAAATTGCGTTTGGTCTGTCAAGTTTTTCGGGGCTTACATTTGCAAGTAAACTATATGAATTAACGACCAGTTCAAAATTTTGTTGTGCGGTATCATTGGTCACGGTAAACGGAATTGTGAATTCTTGGGCATCAATAATTTCGTTTGTTTTCTGGGTATCGTTTGCAATATTGCAATATTTTTCCAGGTTTTTATTAACCAAAGAATAAAATTCTGTTTTGTTGTTATCAATTATACTTTGCAATTGTGATTGGCTCATCATCAAGTCAAATGACCACGAATCCTTGTCCTTGATAATATTAACAAATGGTTTAACGAATGATTCTTGGGCTTGACCAATTTGTTTAACACAACTTATGTCGCAAAATGCCCCATGTGTGATACACATCAATGATATAATTGAAAAAACAAAAATGCTTCTGTGCAATTTCATCTTGTGTTATCCACGCAAAAACAACCGAATTATACTGTTTCCCCCAGAATTTTGCGTAATGGTATTTTGTTGACAGCGCGCAGAATTAGGGTTTCGTGTGCAATATTTTTGCCAATATTCGTCTTCGCTTTCAATTGTCATACCGCGATATGCAGACGCGTCTTTGAACGGTTCATATCCGCTTTGCAATGCATCCATGCGTTCGGTAAATGACAAATCGGCAAATGTGGTTGGGTATTCGGTTTTTACAATCTTTTCATTTCCCGCGCCGTTTGCCGCCTGTAAATCTTTTAATTCTTGGATGCGGTCTTTGCGTTCGCGTTGCCATTCTTCGCCGTTCCATGTGCCATCGCGCCGTTCGTATGGGTTTTGTATTTCAAATTCGGGGGCGTTGTATTCGGGGTTTGCAACCGTTGCACCCGGAAATGAAACCATGCCATTTGGCACCGCAATCGAATATGTCGCCAGGTATGAATCAAATTCGCTGTCAATATAGCCGGCACACGATGTCGCGTAATTATGCCCCGGCATGCGTGATAATTGCAGCATTACGACCGGACGAACATCAGACAACATCATACCAACACAATTGTTGTTCAATGAACAATACGAAGATATCAACGCGCCAACGGTTGCCTGGCAATCGCTGGATGTTAATTCGGGACCCGTCACATATACCGGCTGGGGAAACTTTTGATTATACGGACTGTTTTTGGTCCAAAATGGGTTTGATGAATAATCTTGGACATTTTGAATCAGCCCATATTGTGATATTGGACGAATGTTATTACCGTTCATAAGCGAATTGACCGCCGCATGCGATGCCGACACAGAAAAAGCCCCTGTGGCAATTAATGCAAAAAATATGTGTTGTTTCATTCTCTTCTGCCGCTCCTGTTATGTGTATTATATCAAAAAAGCCATTGCGATTAAAGCCAAAATTGCGCCCATGAAAAAGAACGGTGCAAATGGAATATAACGTTGTTTTTTTATTCCCGCCCAAATGGAGCCGAATATACATGCGCCAATCAATGCAATCGCCAACCCGTTTGTTCCCAACCACAGTCCACCGGTTGCCAATAATTTAATATCGCCCATGCCGATTGGAATTGGGAAGTCTTGGTCTTTTTTGTGTCCCAACCAATCAAAGACAAAGCCCACACCGGCACTTAGCACATAACCCATTACGGCACCGATTGTGGCAAATTTTATGCCAACAAACCAATGTGGGAAAAATGTCACAACCACTAACCCAATCAAAAACAGCGGAATTAAATATGCGTCCGGAATGATGCGGCGGCGGAAATCAGCCACAGAAATCGCAATCGCGCATATCGTTGCGATGACAAATAACAGTCCAAAAAATAAATAAAAAAACATGTTTTTCTCCCTTGCCTTTCGAATCGGAACTATGATACACTTATCTTATAATAATAATAGCAAGGATTTTATCATGAGTAAAGGCTGGGATAATACCGCACTGAAAAAATTAAAGGCACTGGTTGGCAAGGGGTTGTCGACTGCCGAAATCGGCAAGCGTTTAGGAATGTCGAAAAACGCCATCGTTGGCAAACTGAATCGTTTGGGTTGGAATGCCAAGGCGGGCGCAACAACCACAACAACAAAAACATCAACAAAGACGACCAAATCAACATCAGTGGCTAAGGCTAAGTCAACATCGAAAACTGTGACTAAAAAGCCGGTGGCCAAGGCACCAGCCAAGAAAACGGCAACGCCAAAAACGACCGCAAAAAAAACATCGACCGAAAAATCGGTCAAGGCACCGGCGAAAAAGGCAGCCGCGGCGGATGATGAATCTAAAAAGGTTTCAAAAACCACAATGGCAAAAAACCTGGCGATGCATCAGCGCATTATTCAGCATTCGCTGGAAATGGCTAACTTAAAGCCAAATCAATGTCGTTGGCCAATCGGGGATCCGGATTCCGAAAATTTTCATTTTTGTGGAAAATCGGTATTCACGGGTAAACCATATTGCTATGAACATTGCAGATTGGCATACCAATTCACACCACCAAAAAAGAAATAACAACAACGGGGATACAACATGCCACGCGCGAGAGAGAATATTTCATTAACATCAACAGATTACGACATTTCGGGTAATACGATTCGTGCATACCGCGATGGTGCGCACAAATTGATATTCGTGTTGGACGAAACGATAAATGCAGACAAACCAAATGTGCTGTTGGTTATCGATTCGTTTGATGAACGCAAATGGGATGATGTTTTGGCAAATGATTATAATGTTGATTTGGAAACCGTGCGCCCAAAACGCGATAATAAATATCAAAAACTGGATATTGAATATGGTGGTCTGGATGTTTATGATGATTTGATTTCTGCATATGAATCGGGTGATGATTTGTCGAACGCATTGGATAACTTGACCCGTTTTCGTGCAATGTCTGTGCGGCGTGCGGCGCGTGAACGGTTGGCGGCGGCCGAAGATATCATAAATAAATCGCGTGATACGATTGAACGCACCAACGAAACAATTGGTGAATTGCGTGAAAAAATCAAAGACCTGCGCGCGCGTGTCACAAAACAACGGCGTGAAATTGGTCGTGAACCGACCAAGGAATCGGCAGCCAAAATATTAAAAAGCGAGGCGCAAATTGATGCAACGAACGAAAAATTGGCGCGTGCCAAGAAACGTTTAACAAATGCCCAGCGGCGTCTGGCATCGGCAGAAGATGATGCCGAAATCGCACGTGCAATTTTGGCGCGTGATGTACCGCAACCGGCAAAACGTAATGTGGCGGCACGTCGTACGGCGCATAAACCACAGCCTGTTGTCACAGAACCAATTGTTCCAGAATATGACGAAGATGCAGAATTTGCCGATGACGAAGAAGATGCATTCCCAGAACCAAAGGCGGATGAAATGAATGATGACGAAGTAAAGCCATTGTTTGATAAAGACCCGGAAAACTTGGACGATGAAATCGCGTTCAAGCCCATAGATTTTGGTGCCACAACCGATGCACCAACAACCAGTTCGGATGAAGATGCGATTGCGCCGGCACCATTATCTTTTACGCCACCACAGTCATATAATAATTACGAACAAAATGAAACGCCGGCAACATCGCCAATGTTGGACAGTTTGACATCTGTACCACAAAGTGATGAAATTGTTTCACAAGATAAATTTGGTGATAACGATACATCTGGGGATGATACCGATGTGTCCAATGTTGTCCCAGAACCAATTGCGCCGGTGGAACAAATTACGCCAATTGAACAAATTGAACCAGTTGCCCCGGTTGCACCGGTGACGCCGGTGCGTCCGGTTTCGCCAATTGTGGCGGCGGCAGCACCGGTGGAACAAAAACCACAAAAACCGACACTGATGTATTATTTGTTGCTGATTTTGTTGATATTGTTGTCAATTGGAACATTGTGGTTGTATCAAAAGTCGACAAACGAAAATGTACCAGATTTGTCAAAACCGGTTTCAAATGTGGTTGCGGAAACAAATGTAAAACAACAAAAGGTTGCAGAACCAACACCGTTTTTGAATGTACCGGATATTGCTAAGCGACCAATTGTACAAGAACCAGAATCTGTGGTTGTACCGGAACCTGTTGCCGCACCTGTTGTTGAACCAGAACCAGTTGTCGCCGAACCAGAGCCTGTCGCAATTGTTGAACCGGAACCAATCGCAATTGAACCCGAACCAATAACGGTTGTCGAATCGGAACCTGTGGTGATTGAACCAGAACCCACACCGGTTGTGATGCCAACCCCAGTGGTCGAAGACTCACCATTTTTGACATTTGAACCGGTGACACCGATTGCAAAATATGAACCAGAACCAGTCAAAATTCCAAGTGAAGAAGAAGTTATCGCCAGTAAACCAGGGTATAATGTTTCGCAAAACGAAAAAATGTTTGTGGCATCACCTGAATATGATACAGACATGTTGTTCGTAGATGGTGAAGAACCAGAAATTCCGTTATGCGAAGGTGGCGCCGCCCCAGATAGTTTGGGATGCTGTCCGGGTGAATCGTATCAATATACCGATGATGGATTTATGTGTTGCAGTGCAGATGAATGTTTTCCACCGTTGGAATAATTAAAAACCGCCACGATGGCGGTTTTTTTATAATGTTTTCGTCGGTGCTAATCTAACTTTTCAATTACCACAAATGCCGCAGAATATTCACCTTGGTCTGTAATTGACAGGTGTAAACGCGCGTTTGTCCCCGCCAGTTCTTTTAATGCAACCTTGGCACCACCAGCCAACAATAATTCTGGCGCACCATTGTCATTGTGTACGACTGATACATCTGAAAATGCAATGTCATCGCTGAACCCGGTTCCTAATGCCTTTAGGCATGCTTCGCGTGCCGCCCAACAATTTGCCAGATGCTTTTCTGCATTTGCATTGTCGTCGTCGGCATATTCCAGTTCTTTTTTTGTGAAAACGCGTTGCTTTTTAAATGCAGACCAATCAAGAAAACGGTTGCATTCTACCAAATCAATTCCAATACCGATAATCATAGTATGTCCTTCCTTGGTTTTTATTTCTATGCGTATACTAGTCATTTTTTTTCGATTCGTGCAAGCATAAAATTAACCATGAAAAAAACATAATAAAAACACCGGGTTGTGCCGGTGTTCGATGTTTTACTTGTCGCACTTTTCTGATTTGCCTGGGTGCTTTTTTTCGTAATCGTGGTTTGCAACTAAACTGGTACATTCTTTACACTTGCAATTTTTGCCGTGTTCTGTTTTTGACATAGTTTTTCTCCCTTGGTTAAATTGTTTGAATTTTGTGTCCGGACAACTGTTATTTTACAACACGCGCCCCGCCCCAACAATATGTATAAATGCCTGAAAAAATATTTGTAATTATGCCGATTGTGGTTTAGTATAGAACGCATGTCGGGGTGTAGCTCAGCCTGGTAGAGTACTTGCATGGGGTGCAAGGGGTCGCAGGTTCGATTCCTGTCACCCCGACCACAAAATTAAACCGCCCATTTGGGCGGTGTTTTTTTTATTGTTTGTTCGTTAAAATGCCGATGCCAGAATTGCAAAAGCAATAAGTGCATCACCAAAATCAAAAGAATTGTGATGATGATGGTGATGATGTGGCGGTGGCGGTGGTGTTGGACGCGCATGCGCAACATGTACCACGGTTGTGTGGTGCGCCGGCTTATGATGATTCATAT
Source organism: uncultured Alphaproteobacteria bacterium (assembly GCA_946611025.1). Taxonomy (GTDB): domain Bacteria; phylum Pseudomonadota; class Alphaproteobacteria; order Rs-D84; family Rs-D84; genus Enterousia. The sequence goes on from CAMOCR010000016.1 coordinate 9,973, forward strand.
GGTGTGACGGCTTGTGGTGGGACGTTTGCACAATTTGATGGTCGTTGTGTGGCTTTGGTGCGTGATGTGATTCGGGTTTTGCCATTGCGCCCGTTGATATAATCGCCGCGCACGCCGCGACAATCAGTGTCTTTTTCATGTATTACTCCTTTGTCTGTAATCATATTATTTCAAAAACAAAATTATTATGCAATAAAATAATTAAATAATTTAATAAATATTTTTTAACCCAAAACATTTGATTTTTTTCCTTTTGTAAATTAGAATTTGCGGCGTGCAAAATAAAACAAAAAAGCATAGGAGAATGGCTATGTTTGATACCGAAAAATTAAAAACATTCTCTTGGGTGAACGTTGGAAACCCAGATCACGAAGATTTCGAAAAATTACAACGCGAATACAAGATTGACGAAGATACCATATCCGACATTCTGGATCCGGACGAACAGCCCCGATTCGAAGTTGAAGATGATTACAAGGTTATCATTGTGCGATTTCCAATCGTAAACCGTGAAATTGAAACGACATGGCACACCGAACCATTGTCGATTATTTATTCGCGCGATAATGTTATCACCGTTTGTCGCAAACGCTGCGATTTACTGGATAAAATAAAACGCGATGAAAAGGCAACGCGTGAAGAATTTATTTTGAATATTATCTATTACATTGCCGAATCGTATTTGCGTTCGTTAAAGGAATTAAACAAGCGTGTTATGCGTGCAAAAAGTGCATTAACCCAACGCATTCGCAAACAAGAATTGTTGTCGCTGTTGGATGTGGAAAACAGTTATACATTATACATGGCGGGAATTAAGGGTAATATTGCCGTTATGGACAAGCTGGATAAACTGCGTGGATTTGTAAAAACCGATGATGCCGAAGAATTAGCCGAAGATGCCCGCATTGAATTAGGCCAGGCAACCGAAGTTGTGAATTCATACAGCAAAATGTTAAAAGCAATCAAAGAAACATTTGAAAGTGTTATTAATATGGATTCCAACACATACATTAACCGTTTGACTATGTGGAACATTATTTTGATTGCGCCAACGGTTGTGGTTGGATATTACGGTATGAATATGAAATTGCCCTGGGCAGAATATGATTGGACCGCAATTGTGATTTTAATAATGATATTTGCCCTGCTGATTGGGTATGCGACATTGGGAATTATCCAACGCCGTAAAAGATAAAAAATCGCCCGTACGGGCGATTTTTTATTCTGCCAACGCGGCACGAATTTGTTCCATATTGCCGTCCAGTGTTTGTGATGCATCAATATCGCTGAATTTAATACCCGGTGCGGTACGCAACCATTCGATTGCCGGAACCGTCGTTTTCCAGAATGTATCCAGACGGCGACGAACCGCGGCTGTGTCCGCATCATCGGCACGACCGCCACCTTCGCGAATTCTTTTGTTGATGCGGAACATCATCAATTCTTCGCTTAAATTCAAATACAGTACATGAATATTGAATTTGTCGGCATATTCGGCGACCAACCATTCGGCCTGGGGTAATGTGCGCGGAAAACCGTCCAAAATAATATCGGCATCATCGGTTATTTGTGATTTCATCAATTTGAATAATTCGCTGTCGGGAACCAATTCGCCGCGTGAAATGATTTTTGCAATTTCGCTATCGCTGGGCAATGCGCGGAACAACGCGCCACTTTCAATATGTTTATATTCGTGTTCGCCTTTCATAATGGTTGCCAAACTGCCCTTGCCTGCGCCTTGACCGCCCATCATAACAATCATTGTATGTTTCATAAATTTTCTCCTTTCGTTTTTTTTATCGCAGAAATTTTAACATAAAAAAACAAATCCGGCAATGCCGGATTTGTTTAAATAATATGATAAAAAGCATATTATTTTTTGCTGTTTTCGATTGCAGCGCCCAAGATGTCGCCCAACACAGAGCCAGAATCGGCTTCGTTTGCGAATTCTTTGACCGCTTGCTTTTCCAATGTCACCTGTAATGCGCGGATAGACAGTTTCACAGTGTTGTTTTCAACGGAAACAACAGATGCTTCGACTGTATCGCCAACATGGTATTTGGATGTATCTTGTTCAGCTTTTTCACGCGACAAATCGGTGCGACGGATAACGCCCTTGGCGTCACCAGCCAATGCAACAATCAATTCGTCTGGTGTGATTTCGGAAACCGTTCCAGAAACCACAGCGCCCTTCTTGATGGCAACTGCGTTGTTTTCCGCGCTTTCGGTCAATTGTTTAATACCCAATGTGACGCGTTCTTTTTCTGGGTTGATGTCCAAAATCTTGGCTGTGACTTCTTGGCCGCGAACGAATTTTTTCAATTCTTCTTCGTCCAATTTGTTCCAAGACAAATCGGAAA